>NZ_DBNHWK010000046.1:0-4624 GCF_057140465.1 Gaiella sp. | reverse complement strand
TGGTACTCGGCGTGCTCCTGGTCGGTGTCGCGGTGGGGGTCGGCATAGCGCTGCTGGTCTCGGGCGGTGACGACGGTGGCCGCACCCGCCGGAGCACGACGTCGTCGTCCTCGACCAGCACCTCCCCACCGAGCACGACGGCCCCGACCGAGCCCTCGACGCCGACCACGGCCGCCGCGGCGCCCTCGCAGGTGTCCGGCCTCTCGGCCGGCGCGGGCGGCGGCAGCGGGGAGGTCTCGCTCACGTGGAACCCGACGCCCGGGGCGGCCCAGTACCGGGTCTACCGGTCCTCGAGCATGGGTACGAGCGGCTCGCTCGTCGGGAGCAGCACCTCGACGAACTACACCGACACTCCCGGTGCGGTCGCCTACTACCAGGTGAGCGCGGTGAGCGGTGGCGGGCTCGAGGGGGAGCGCTCCGTCCAGGTCTGCGGCGCGCCCCCGGGCGACTCCTGCTGAGCACAGGAGCGGCTGCCGGGGCCCGGGCCCGCGGGTTCCGCCCCGGCGTGTGCGCGGCGGCGCGGAAGCCGGCCGCGAGGTCGGCCGCGAGGTCGGCTACGCTCCTGCGGCTCCCGCCGCTGGGGCCGGGGCCCGGATCCATGGAGGTCGAGACGTGTCACACCACTTGCGGATCGCGCTGTACGACATGACGTCGGGCACGGCGGACGAGGCGGTCGGGATCGCGCGCGGGGGGATGATCCCGCTCTTCGAGAGCCAGCCCGGCTTCGTGCGCTACGAGGTGGGCACGCTCGACGACGGCGGCATCGTCTCGTTCAGCGTCTGGGAGACGGCCGACGAGGCCGAGCGCGCCAACGAGCTCGCCGCCGACTGGGTGAAGGAGAACCTGGCCGATCGCGTCGCGCTGCGTGAGACGCACACCGGGAACATGAGCTGGGAGGAGCAGGGCTGAGCGTGCGCAGCCTGCGGACGGGACGCGAACCTGCGTGCTCGGCCCGCCGGACCTGACGTCGCGCCGCGCCACCGTGCCGGCGGCTTCGAGACGGGGCGCCGGGAGGTCCGGCGTGAGGAGGTCCGGCGTGAGGAGGTCCGGCGCGAGCGTGCCGCCCGAAGCCCGCGCTCGGTGGTGAGGATCACGGAGCACCCTCGTCTCCGTGTACAGCCTCGTGCTCGTCGCGTGGATGGTGCTGTCCGCCTGCGGGTGGCGGGGTGCCACCCGACTCCGGTCCGTGCGCCGCGATCGCCTCCGCCCCGTCGGGTAGGACTCGGCGGCGGCACATCGTCGGGTCGGCCCGACCGTGGGATCGCGCCGTCGGACTGATACCATGGGGTTCTTCCTCGAACGTCGCCTGTGACACACGACGTCGAGCAGCCGCAACGGGCTTGTCCTCCTTGTTCTATTGCTTCGGTCCCGACACAACATGTCGGTGGTGCCGGATCAGCGTCTCGGGGTTCATCCGCCCCTCGTGAGACCTGTCCAGCACCTGCTCGCCACCTACGGCGAGCGCAACCACGGAGCAACCACACCATGTCCACGTCCTTCGCCGATCTCGGCGTGCCCCGCGACCTGAGCGAGTCGCTCAGGGCCCGAGGCATCGAATCCCCCTTCCCCATCCAGACCATGACCATCCCCGACGGCTGTGCGGGCCGCGACGTCTGCGGGCGCGCCCCGACCGGCTCGGGCAAGACGCTCGCCTTCGGCATCCCGTTGGCGATGCGCGTCGCGCAAGGCCGTCCCGGGCGCCCGTCGGGCCTCGTGCTCGTCCCCACCCGCGAGCTCGCGGCGCAGGTCGAGCGCGAGCTCACCATGATCGGCGGTCCGCGCAAGCTCCGCGTCGCCACCGTCTACGGCGGCGTCGGGTACGGCGCGCAGCGCAAGGCGTTGCGCCGAGGTGTCGACGTCCTCGTTGCGTGCCCCGGCCGTCTCGCCGACCTCGTCGGCACCCGCGACGTCGACCTCAGCGAGGTGAGCTTCGTGGTGGTCGACGAGGCCGACCGCATGGCCGACATGGGCTTCCTGCCCGAGGTCAAGCGTCTGCTCGACCGCACGGCCGACGACCGCCAGACGCTCCTCTTCTCGGCGACGCTCGACGGAGCGGTCGACGTGCTCGTCCGCCGATACCAGCACGACCCGGTCGTGCACCGTCTCCCGGAGCCGGCGCACGAGGACATCCTCGTCGAGCACCACTTCTGGAAGATCGACAACGGCGCCCGCCTGCGCGTGTGCGCCGACGTCGTGCAGGACGCGGGCCCGACGATCGTCTTCTGTCGAACCAAGCGGCGCGCCGATCGGGTGTCGCGCGACCTCGACCGTGCAGGTCTGCGCACCGTGGCCATCCACGGTGGGCGCTCCCAGGGCCAGCGGGACCGAGCCCTCGAGAGCTTCTCGCGGGGGCAGGTGCAGGCGCTGGTCGCCACCGACGTCGCCGCGCGCGGCATCCACGTCGACGACGTGGCCTGCGTGGTGCACTTCGACCCGCCGGCCGACTCCAAGGACTACACGCACCGTTCGGGCCGCACCGCCCGGGCGGGTGCGTCAGGACATGTCGTGTCCCTCGTGGACCGCGACCAGACCGCCTTCGCGAAGCGCCTGCAGAAGACGCTGCACCTCCCGGTCGGCCTCGGCATCCCGGGCCGCCTCGCCGACAGCGCGGGCACTCGCCCGGTCGCATCGCCTCCGAAGGACGCCGATCACGACCGCGCGCCGGCGGCGCGCGAGCCCGCCCATGCGTCCGGGCCGAGGGACCGCGATCGCACCCTGGCCCGGACCGACCGCTTCGACGACCCGCCGCGTCGTCCGGAGCGCTCCAGCGGGGACGCCGAGCGCGTGCCCGCGACGGTCTCGAACGGCAACGGTGCACCGACCGGGACCGTGAAGTGGTTCGACGCCCGCAAGGGCTTCGGCTTCATCGAGTGTGAAGGGCGCGCGGACCTGTTCGTCCACTTCTCCTCGATCGAGGGCGGCGGGTACCGCTCCCTCGACCCGGGCCAGGTCGTGACGTTCGACATCGGTGAGGGCCGTCGCGGCGACGAGGCGCAGAAGGTCCGCGTTGCCTGAGCAGACCACGACCGCCTGGTGGCGCCGAGCCTTCGGCGCGAAGCAGCTGCAAGGTGGCGGACGCCTGCGCTGGTGGGCCGAGATCGGGACCGTCATCGTGGTCGTGCTCGTCGCGGCCGTCCTGTTGCCGTCGATCGCGCCGCCGAGCATCCCCGCGAGCGCGCTCGGGAACGGCGACGGGATCGTCGCCTTCGAGCGCACGTTCGGGCTCTTCCACGAGCAGGCGATCCAGGCCGCCGTGCTCGGGTTCGGCTCGGTGTTCGGGGTGCTCGCGAACTGGTGGTACGGGCTCATGCACTTCGCGGCCACGGCTGCGGTGTTCGTGTGGCTCTACCGCCGGCACCCCGACGACTACCCGCTCTGGCGCAACACCCTCGCGATCAGCGCGGTCGCCGCGCTCGCGATCCAGGCGTTGTGGCCCGCGACCCCGCCCCGACTGCTCGCCGGGAGCGGTGGTGCCCCGATCTTCCGCGACACGCTCACCGAGTTCTCGGCGTTGTGGTCGTTCTCCTCGGGCGGCGGTGTTGCCAACCAGCACGCGGCCATGCCGAGCATGCACGCGGTCTGGGCGCTGATCTGCGCCTGCGTCGTGTTCCCGCGTGCCTCGCGTCTCTGGGTGAAGGTCGCCGCGATCGCGTATCCGGTGACCACCGTGGTCGCCATCGTCGTCAGCGGCAACCACTACTTCGTCGACGCACTGGGCGCGGTCCCGATCGTCGGGCTCGGCTACCTGCTCGCCCGGCGCTTCACCCGCGCGGGTCGTCGACGGCCGGTGCTCGACCTCGCCGCCTGACGCGCGCTGGAGCGGGTGACGGGAATCGAACCCGCGTTCTCAGCTTGGGAAGCTGATGTTCTGCCTCTGAACTACACCCGCGAGGTAGAGGCTAACCCTAGACGGCAGTCGTCGGCTGCCTCACCCGGGAAGCCGGCGGGCTACCGTGCCGCCATGCCGAAGGCTGGGCGGAGGGAAGCCGACGCAGCGGGGGAGATCGTCGAGGTCTCGATGCGCGACCTCGTCGGCCGCACGGGCGACGGGGAGCTGACCGTGGGCGCGGCCCTCACCGCCACCGCGGCGCTCCGCGACGCTGCTGACAAGAAGCTCTTCGAGCTCGTCGGCTTCGCTCGGGAGTCCGGCGCGTCGTGGGCGGCCATCGGCGAGGCCCTGGGGGTCACTACCCAGGCCGCCCACCAGAGGTACGGCCCACGCCAGTCGTCCAAGGCCGTCGGCGCCTCCTAGCTGGCCGGGCGCGGCGCACTAGGTTCGCCGCCGTGATCCTGTCTGACCACACCATCCGGGAGCAGGTGGCCGCCGGGCGGATCCAGCTCGAGCCCTTCGCTGAAGACCTGATCCAGCCTGCGTCGGTCGACGTGCGGCTCGACCGCTACTTCCGGGTGTTCCTCAACCACACCATGCCGGTGATCGACGTGAAGCGGAACCTCGAGGAGCTGACCCGCCTCGTCGAGATCGACGACGGCAACAGCTTCGTCCTCCATCCGGGCGAGTTCGTGCTCGGCAGCACCCTCGAGCGCATCGCCCTGCCCCACGACTTGGTGGCCAGGGTCGAAGGCAAGTCCAGCCTCGGCCGGCTCGGGCTGCTGATCCACAGCA
>NZ_DBNHWK010000045.1:0-18871 GCF_057140465.1 Gaiella sp. | reverse complement strand
AGTTCCTGGCGGTGCGCAAGCTCCGCGCCGAGCGCGGCGAGGGGCTTGAGCCGCGGGACGAGGCGGCCGGCGGCATCCTGGCCTTCGTCGGCCCTCCGGGCACCGGCAAGACGAGCCTCGGCCGCTCCATCGCGCGCGCGCTCGGGCGCGAGTTCCTGCGCATGAGCTTGGGCGGCCTGCGCGATGAGGCGGAGATCCGCGGCCACCGCCGCACGTACATCGGGGCTCTTCCGGGGCGCCTCGTCCGGGCGCTGCGCGACGCCGGGGCGATGAACCCCGTGATCCTCCTCGACGAGGTCGACAAGGTGGGCGCCGACTGGCGCGGCGACCCGTCCGCGGCGCTCCTCGAGGTGCTCGACCCGGCCCAGAACGCCACGTTCCGCGACCACTACCTCGACGTCGAGGTCGATCTCTCGCAGGTCGTGTTCATCGCCACCGCCAACATCGCCGAGACGATCCCCGGCCCGCTGCTCGACCGGATGGAGGTGATCCGGTTCGACGGCTACACGCCGGACGAGAAGGCGGCGATCGCCCGCGGCTACCTCTGGCCGCGCCAGCGCGAGCGCGCGGGCCTGCGCGAGGACGAGGCGTCGATCACGGACGAGGCGCTGGCCGTCGTCGTCGCCGAGTACACGCGCGAGGCAGGCGTCCGGCAGCTCGAGCGCGAGCTCGGGACGATCCTCCGCAAGACGGCGACGAGCGTCGCCGCGGGTCGGGTCGAGGCGCCCGTGACCGTGGACGTCGCCGCCGTCCGCGAGGCGCTCGGGCGCCAGAAGTTCTTCCGCGAGGCGGCCGAGCGCACCGCGGTTCCCGGTGTCGCGACCGGGCTCGCCGTCAACGCGACTGGCGGCGACGTCCTGTTCGTCGAGGCGACCGCGGTCGGGGGCGGCGAGAAGCTCGTCCTGACGGGGCAGCTGGGTGACGTGATGAAGGAGTCGGCGCAGATCGCGATGTCCGCCGTGCGCTCGCACGCCGATGCGCTCGGCATCGACGACCAGGCGTTCGAGCGCTCCTTCCACCTGCACGTCCCGGCGGGCGCGATTCCGAAGGACGGGCCGAGTGCGGGCGTGACGATGGCGACCGCGATCGCGTCGCTCCTCTCGGGACGGCCGGTACGGCACACCGTGGGCATGACGGGCGAGCTGACGCTCCAGGGCCGGGTGCTGCCGATCGGCGGCATCAAGCAGAAGGTGCTCGCCGCGCACGCCGCCGGGCTGACGGACGTGGTCCTGCCCGAGCGCAACCGCGCCGACCTCGACGACGTCCCCGAGCACGTGCGCGAGGAGATGGCCTTCCACCCCGTGATGTCCCTCGACGAGGTGCTCGAGATCGCGCTCGAGCCGAAGCCGATCACGCATGTCACGCTGTAGGCGCTGCACGCCGGTTCCCTCCGAGGTCAGGGATGCGGCCGGCGTGCTCGAGCGCCGCTGGACCGTGTCCATCCTCTGGGCGTCCTACGCGGGCGCATCCCGGTTCAACGAGTTCCGCCAGGCGGTCGGCCCGATCCCGCCGACGACGCTCGCCCAGCGACTCACGGAGCTCGAGGAGGCCGGCGTCCTCCACCGATCGGTGATCGACGCGCGACCTCCCCGTGTCGAGTACCGGCTCACGCCGCACGGGCGGCGGCTGAAGCGCGTGGTCGACGCGCTGGCAACCTGGGCTGCGGCGCCTCGCTGACCCTCCGACCGGCGGCCATGGGCCCGTGGCCGGGAGCTCACTGCCCCTATAGCTCGAACGAGTGACTGCCGATACGAGGGGGCATGAGCGAGACGATGCTCGAGAGCCGGCTGATCGGAGAGCTCTTCGTGGAGCGCGGCCTCGTCACGGAGGAGCAGCTCCAGCAGGCGCTCGCGCTCCAGGATGCACAGGGAGGGAAGCTGGGGGAGATCCTCGTCGCCGAGTTCGGCGTCTCGCGCGTAGAGCTCGCGAGCGTCCTCGCGCAGCAGTGGGCGGAGGCCGAGCGCGGCGCCCGTGCGGACGTGGGCGACGAGGCCCCGGAGCCCGCCGTGCCGGCGGACGACGTCGTGCCCACCGTCCAGCCGCTCCGCCGTCCGCTCGGAGAGATCTTCGTCGAGCGGGGGCTCGCCACCGAGGAACAGCTCGAGGCCGCCCTCGAAGAGCAGCGACGGAGCGGTTCCAAGCTCGGAGAGATCCTCGTGTCCCAGGGCATCCTGTCGCGTCTCGACCTGGCCGGCGCGCTCGCGGACCAGTGGGCGAGCCTGCAGAAGCTGCGCCCCCCCGATCCGAAGCCGATCGAGCCCTGGCAGCAGGTCGCACCGCGGGAGCTCGCAGCGGAGCCTGGGCCGACCCCCGCCGCAACGGACGACGACGACCTCGCCGTCCTCGTCGCCGAGCTCGATCGGCGGGTTCGCTCGGCCGAGGCCGCAGCGTCGACCGACCGGTGGCGTGAGGATGTCCGCGCCGCGGCCGACGCCCTCGGCGCACGGATCACGGCGCTCGAGCATAGGCTCGACGGAGTCGACGGGAGCGACGCGTCCGCGCTCGACGAGCTGCGGGCGATGGTCGCCGAGGTCACGACACGCATCGACGGGCCACACGCCCGGCTGGACGCGGTGGAGGAGCGCCTCGGAGGGGGCATGGCCGAGCTGGGAGCACGGCTCGATGCGCTCGCGGAGCGCCTCGGCCCGCTCGACGGCATCGACGACCTTCGGGGGGCCGTGGGGCGCCTGCAGCGCGAGCTCGACGAGCTGGCGGCCCCGCGCGACGAATTGCAGTCCGGGATCGGCGACGTGGAGGAGCGCGTCGCCGGTCTCGAGCATCGCCTCGAGTCCCTCGCGGCCGCGGAGGAGACGGGGGCTTCCGCGGCCGGCGAGGACATCCGCTCGCGCCTCGACGCGCTCGCCGTCGAGACCGCCCGCGTCGCCGACCTCGACGGGATCCGAGAGGAGATCGCCGTCCTGCGCGACGCCGCCGCCGCCCACGACGGCACCGGATCCGCCCACGGGCTGGCGGAGCTCCACGCCCGTCTCGACGCGGTCGCCGCGAACAGCGCACTCGGGAACGAGCTGACCGGGCGGGTTCACGACCTCGCGGGGCGCCTGGACGCCCTCGCTGCCGATGCGGCGCGCAGCGGGGACGTCGAGACGCTGCGCGACGAGACCCACATGGCCGCGGAGCGCCTCGCGGCGCTCCAGGATCGGCTCGACGGACGCGGCGACGGGACCGGCGCGCTCGCGCAGTCGGCAGAAGAGCTCTTCGGCGACCGGCTCGGCCGGCTGGAGTCGCGCCTCGCCGAGATCACGGCGACGCGCGAGACGGACGCGACGCGAATCGGGGCGCTCGTGGAAGAGATCGAGGCGCTCCGGGCGACGGCAGAGGTGGAGCCCGTCCACGACCTCTCGGAGGTCGTGGGGCGGTTGGACGAGCTCGCCGGGCGTGTCGAGGACGGCGCGACGCGGATCGAGCTGACGGCGCTGGCCGGCGATCTCGGCGCGCAGGTCGCGCAGCTGTCGGCGGGGGTGCAGGAGTCGATCACGACCGCCGACGCGGCCCGGTCGGCGGCGTCCGCCGAGCTCCGCGACGCGGTCGCCGCCCTCGAGGCGTTGATCGGCACGCGCGAGGCCGCGCTTCGCGACGGGCAGGCGTCGATCACCGGCGATGTGCAGGCGCGGGTCGCCGAGGTGTGGGGCGTGCTCGATGCGATCGGCGCACGGATCGACGAGATCCAGGGTGGAGCCGCCGGGGGCGAGGGACTGCAGCAGCAGGCGGATGCGCTCGAGCAGCGGCTCGACGGGCTCTCGGTCTCCGTCGACTCCGTCGCCGCCGGGCTCGCCGAGACGCGCGCGGTGGGCGATGGGAACGCGCACGAGCTCGTCGCGCTGCGTGCGGAGGTCGCGATGCGCCTCGACGAGCTCGCGGCGTCGCTGCAGGAAGGGCTGGCCCGGCTCGAGCGGCGGGCGGACGAGGCCGACCGTGCGAATGCCTCGAGCAGTGCCGGCACGATCGAGGAGCTCCGCCGCGTCTCCGATCGGGTCGTCGAGGTCGAGAGCGCCACGATCGCCGCCGGAGAGGCGTCGGCCGGCGAGCTCGAGCGCGTCGCCGGCTCGCTGACGTGGCGGCTGGAGCAGGTCGAGCGCGCACTCGCGGACGGCGGCCTGGCCGAGCGCCTCGCCGCGATCGAGCATCGACTCGAGGCCGGTGCCACCGTCACCGACGAGCACGTTCGGGCCACCGAGAAGGCGCTGCGCAAGGGCCTGGCGGCGCTCGCAGAACGCATCACGGAGGCCGAAGGGGCGTACGTCGACTCCGGGAACGCACTCCGCCTGTCGATCGAGCGTCTCGGCTTCGCGATCGCAGAGGCCGACGTCCGGATCGCGGAGCGGGACGACGCCGTCGCGGTCGAGCAGCACCTCGCGCTCGCCACCGCCTACGTCGCGTTCGCGCCGACCGACGAGGGCTACCGCCTCGTCGCACTCGACGGCACCCCGCCGGCCGTCGGTGAGGAGATCGAGCTCGGCGGGCGATCGCTGGTCTGCACCCGTGTCGGGACGTCGCCGCTTCCGCTCGACGCGCGACCGTGCGTGTACCTCGAGCCGCGCGTCTGACGGCCCTCCCTGAGACGAGTGAGCGAGCCGGGCCCGCTCGCGTCCGATAGCTGACCCGTGGGCCTTCCGGCTGCCTCGGCCACACGTCCTCGACCCGCGGCGCCCGACACGGCGGCCCGCGCGAGTGCTGACGCGGGATCGGAGGGAACGCCGTGAGCCGTTCCGCCGCCTCGGGCGCCTCGCCCACGACACGGACGATCGGCGACATCCTCCTCGAGCGCGGCTTCGTCACGAGCGAGAAGCTCGAAGAGGCCGTGAAGCGACAGGAGCACTCCGGGAAGCCGCTCGGCCAGATCCTCGTCGAGGAGGGTGCGATCTCGCGGCTCGAGCTGGCGAGCGCGCTCGCGGAGCAGTGGTCGGACATCGGCAGCGTGTCGCCCGAGTTCGGGCTCGGGACCGAGCCGTCCGAGCTGGGCGCGCCGCTCGTCGAGCTGCAGGAGCTTCGGAACTCGCGGCGGGTGCTCGAGGAGCGGCTCCGCGCGTACGAGGAGCTGCCGCTGACCCGCGAGGACGAGGACGAGCGTGCGCTGCTCGCGTCCCGGCTCGCCGGTGTCGAGGCCGCCGTCGCGGGCCTCCAGGAGCACGACGTCGCCCGAGACGTGATCAAGGTGCGACAGCTCGTCGACAAGCTCTCGGCCCGGGTCGAGGAGCTCGCGCACACGGCACCGTCGTCCGACGACGCCCGGGCGGCCGCCGAGCGCGTCGGCGACGTCGACAGGCGTCTGGCGGCACTCGGTGCGGCGGTCGAGAAGGCCTTCCGCGAGATGGAGCGGCGGGCGGAGCAGTCCGACGACGCGCTGGGGGCGTTGGCGACCGAGGTGCGCTCGGGGCCGGCCGCGGCGGTCGACGGCCTCGCCCGTCGTGTGGCGGCGCTCGAGCCCCTCCTCGCCGGCCTCGCTCCGTCCGAGCGGGTCGACGCGCTCGAGGCCACGGTGCAGGCGCTCGCCCGGGCCGCGGCCGAGCGGCCCGACCCCGCAAGCGCGATCGACGGGCTCGGGCGGCGTCTCGACGCGCTCGCCGGTGACGTCGCGTCCGTCTCGGCGACTCACGCCGAGGTGGCTGCGCTCGGGTCGAGGGTGGACGAGATCGCAGCCGCCCTGCATGCCCGTGTCGAGGAGCTCGCCGTCCGCCAGCGCACCGACGGCGGCCTCGCGGGCGCCGTCGACGAGCTCACCGCGCGCGTCGACGCCCTCTCCTCCCGCCCGGTCGCCGACGGGGAGACCGACACCAGGGTCGCCGAGCTCGCAGTCCGCCTCGACCACCTCGGCGCGACCGTCGAGGGACTCGGCGCCGCCGTCGAGCGGGAGGGCGGCCCGGCGGAGTCGGATCCCGTGCTCCTCGCCCGGCTCGACGGCCTCACCCGCGACGTCTCCGAGCTCCGCTCGCGCCCATCCGCCGACCCCGATCTCGCGGCGCGCCACGAGGCGCTCGCGCAGGCCGTCGGCGAGCTCCAGGCCCGACCGACGGGGATCGACGAGCTCCGGGCGGCGATCGAGGCGCTCACCGCGCGCGTCGACGCCGTCGCCGACCGACCGGCCGGGGATCCCCGGGCGGCAGCGCTGCTCGACGCGCTGCAGGCCCGCATCGACGTGCTCGAGGGCCGAGTCGACGACGCGGGGTCGCCGGGCGATCTCGTCTCTCCACTCGACGAACGGATCGCGCGTCTCGAGCATCTCGAGCAGGAGCGATCGGCGCAGCTCGAGGGGGTCGAGGCACTCGCCCGCGAGGCCGGCGACCTCGCGCGCGAGCGGGCCGCGGCAGGGTCGGATGCGCTGTCCGAGCGGCTGGCGGCGCTCGAGCGTGGCGCCGCGGAGCTCGGCGATCAGGTCCGTCGTGCGGAGGAGGACGCCGCCGGTCGCCTGGGCTCCCTCGACGCCCGCCTCGATCGGGTCGCCGCGCGGCTCGACGAGCCCGAGCGTGCCCGCGTCCCGGTCTCCGTCTCCGATGCGCTCGCCGCGGCGGGGGCGACCGGCGACGACCAGGACGTGGAGCGGCTCCGGATGATGGTCGAGCGGCTGATGCACGACTTCGCCGAGCACCGCCGCGCGGTGTCCTCGGCCCTGTCGTCGCGTGAGTTCACCGCGCTGCTCGAGGAGCTCGCCGCGCGCGTCGACGAGCTCCAGGCCGGCGGCGTCGTCGCGGCACCGGGCGGCAACGGCGCACCGGCGCCCCGGGCCGACGTCCGCGCCCTTGCGACGCGTCTCGACGAGGTCGAGGAGTCCGTGCGCACGTCTCGCGACGGCGTCTTCCGGCGGCTCGAGCGGATGATGGGGACGATCGACTGGCGGCTCCAGCGCCTCGAGCACCCCGAGTCGATCGACGACGAGCGCTGAGACGGTGCGTCAGGAGCCCTGCGCGTCGAGCTCGAGCGAGCAGGAGTTGATGCAGTAGCGCAGCCCGGTCGGATGGGGGCCGTCGGGGAAGACGTGCCCGAGATGCCCGCCGCAGGCGGCGCACATCACCTCGGTGCGCACCATCCCGTGATTCGTGTCGGTCTCGGTGATCACGCGATCGGCGGCCGCCGGCTCGAAGAAGCTCGGCCACCCGCTCCCCGAGTCGTACTTCGTCTCCGACCGGAAGAGCTCCGCTCCGCATCCGGCGCAGCGGTAGACGCCGGGTGCCTTCTCGTCCCAGTAGGCGCCCGTGAAGGGGCGCTCGGTGCCCTTCTCGCGGAGCACGCGGTACTGCTCGGGGGTGAGGCGGGAGCGCCACTCGGCGTCCGTCGGTGTCGTTCGCTCCGTCATCGCCGACAGTGTCGCACGCGCGTGCGCGGCCCGGCCGCCGAGCGCTCCGTCACAGCATCGCGAGACGCTTGGTGATCGCGGTCTCTGCGACCTCCTGCACGTCGTGGTGTCCCGTGACCGCCGGCAGGAACTCGTCCCGCTCGAGTGACTGGAGGACCGCGTCGGTGATCGCGGTGACGGTCGCCGTCCGCGGCACGTCGCGGAGGAGCGCGATCTCGCCGAACACCTCCCCGGGCCCGAGGTCGGCGATGTGGCGGCCGTCCTTCGTCACCTGCACGGTGCCGCTCTCCACGACGTAGACGCGGTCGCCGGGGTCACCCTGGTGGACGACGACGTGGCCCGCCGTGACCTCGACCGGCACGAGCGCGCGCGCGAGCCGCTCGAGGATCGGTTCCGGCAGGCGGGCGAGCATCTCGACCCCGCGCAGGAGGTCGAGCCCGGGCGGGGCGAGCACCGTGAGGTCGATGCGTCGGAGCCCCGGCAGGCCGACGAGGCCGACGAGGCCCACCGCGGCGCCGATCGCGGCGAGCCCTGCCCGCAGCCCGACCCACTCGATCAGCGCGGGCATCAGGAGCGCCCCGAGGGCCATCGTGCCGATGAGCGCGCTCTCCATCGCGCCGAAGACACGGCCCATCACCTCGGGTCGCGTGACGCGCTGCAGGATCGTGTAGGCGTTCACGTCGACGAGCGGGTTGGCGACGCCGATCACCGCCATCGCGACCAACGCCATCCCGAGCGTCGGCCAGGCCGCGATCAGCAGCAGCGGAACCGCCCAGAAGATGACGCCGACGCCGAAGTCGAGCGCCAGGCGGCCACGCTGTGCCAGCACGAGCGCGATGAAGCCGCCCACGAGCCCGCCGACGCCGAGGATCGAGTCGAGGTACCCGACCCCGGGCTCGCCGAGGTCGAGGAGGTCGAGGGCGATCGCGATCGTGAACACGAGCGACGCGCCCGCGACGACCGTCTGCGCGCAGTAGAGGCCGACGATGAGCCGGAGCGACCGGTCGGCGAAGATCGTCCGGAAGCCGGCCGTCGACTCCTGGAGGAAGCTCGGCGTCGCGGCTCTGTCCTCGGGCTCGGCCGCCGCCTCGGGCGCGTCGACCGTGCGGATACCGGCGATCATCGCCGCCGACCAGACGAAGGTGGCTGCGTTGACCGCGTAGACGACGGGAATGTCCGCGATCGCGAGCAGCAGGCCGCCGAGCGCGGGCCCCGCGAAGAAGCCGATGCTCTCGATCGTGCTCGACGCGACGTTCGCCGCCGTCAACTCTCCCGGGTCGCGCGCGAGCGAGGGCAGGAGGGCGGCTTGTGCCGGGCGGAACATGGTGGCGGTGATGCTCGTCACCGTCGCGAGCGCATAGACGGCGAGCGCCGGCCCGTCGACCGCGATCACGACCGCGGCGCCCGCGACGAGCGCCGCGCGGACGAGGTCGGCCGAGATCATCACGCGCTTGCGGGGCAGACGGTCGGCGAGCGTCGACGCGAACGGCCCGACCAGCGCCATCGACACGTAGCGGACGACGCCGAGGATCCCGACCGCTGCGGGCCCACCCTCCCCGTACGCGTAGACGGCGACGCCGACCGCGTAGGCCCAGTCGCCGACCACCGAGCCGCCGAATGCCAGCTCGAGACGCCGGAGGTTCGGGTTGCGGAAGACCCGAGCGAGGGATCGGCCCGACTCGCCGACCCGGTCGAGGATCCCGTTCAGCTGACCGCTCCGGGCGTCACGGCGGGAGACGAAATCACATTCACCCACCCCGTGTCCACGGTCGGCGCCGCCGCGGGGCGGCGTCGGGCACGCGCCCGGGCGCAGGCCGTCGTCGATCCCCGATCCCTGCCGCGGCGTTCCCCCCGGTGCCGGTACGAGGTCCCCCCGATTCGAGGAGCGGTGCCGGGCTCGACAATGGAGGCGGATGGACGACGCGGCGGCGACCGACGGCCCGCAGCCCTCCCACGGGCGAGGGCCGACGTCCGTGCCGTTGCTCGAGGAGACGATCGGCGCGCGGCTCCGCGCCACCGTGGCGCGGTTCGGCGAGCGCGAGGCGCTCGTCGACCGCGGGCACGCGTACCGCGCGACGTGGGAGACCCTGTGGGACGAGGTCGACCGCGTGGCCCGGGGGCTCGTCGCGCGAGGCGTCGAGAAGGGCGATCGCGTGGGCATCTGGGCGCCGAACCGTTTCGAGTGGGTGATCGTGCAGTTCGCGACCGCGCGGATCGGGGCGATCCTCGTCAACGTCAATCCCGCCTACAAGGCGGCGGAGCTGGAGTACGCGCTCACCCGGTCCGGCGTGAGCACGCTCGTCCTCTCCCGGGGCTTCCGCCGCACCGACTACGTCGCGATGCTCGACGGGGTTCGCCCCTCGTGCCCCGCGCTGCAGCGCACGATCGTGCTCGAGGACGACTGGGACGCGCTGCGTGCCGACGGCGACGCCGTCTCCCGGGACGCGCTCCGCGCGCGCGAGGCGACACTGCACCCGGGCGAGCCGATCAACATCCAGTACACGTCCGGCACGACCGGCTTCCCCAAGGGCGCGACGCTGTCGCACCGGAACATCCTCAACAACGCGTACTTCGCGGCGCTCCAGCTCCGCTACACCGAGCGCGACCGCGTGTGCGTCCCGGTGCCGTTCTACCACTGCTTCGGCATGGTGCTCGGCACGCTCGCGTGCATGACCTGCGGGGCGGCCGTGGTCGTCCCGGGGGAGTCGTTCGACGCACGCGTCGTGCTCGAGACGGTGCAGGCCGAGCGATGCACCTCGCTGTACGGGGTCCCGACGATGTTCATCGCCGAGCTCGAGGACGGTCGTTTCCCCGCGTTCGACCTCTCGAGCCTGCGCACGGGGATCATGGCCGGGGCGCCGTGCCCCGTCGAGACGATGAACGCCGTCCGCACGCGGATGCACATGACCGAGGTGACGATCGGCTGCGGCATGACGGAGACGTCACCGCTCGCGACGCAGACCGCACCCGACGACCCGGTCGAGAAGCGCGTGACGACGGTCGGGCGGCCGCATCCGCACGTCGAGATCAAGGTCGTCGACCCGGAGACCGGCGAGGTCGTCCCGCGCGGCGTCGTCGGCGAGCAGTGCATGCGCGGCTACAACGTCATGCTCGGCTACTGGCAGGACGAGCAGGCGACGCGTGACGCGATCGACGCCGACGGCTGGATGCACTCCGGCGACCTGGCGGCGATGGACGAGGACGGCTACGTCGACATCGTCGGCCGGATCAAGGACATGATCATCCGCGGCGGCGAGAACATCTACCCGCGCGAGATCGAGGAGTTCCTGATCGCGCTCCCGGAGGTGGCCGAGGCCTACGTCGTCGGCGTGCCGAGCGCGCGGTACGGGGAAGAGGTGATGGCCTGGGTCAGGCCGGCCGAAGGGGCGGCACCGACCCCCGAGTCGCTCGAGGCCGCGTGCCGGGGTCGGATCGCGACGGTCAAGATCCCACGCTACTGGCGCTTCGTCGAGGACTTCCCGATGACCGTCACGGGCAAGGTGCAGAAGTTCCTGCTCCGCGAGCGGGCGATCGAGGAGCTCGGCCGTGCGGCCGAGACGGAGGGGACGGCGCCGCCGGCCCTCGTCGCCGGGAGGACGGCGTCGTAGCCGGCGTGGCCCGTCACGCTCCGGCGCGCAGGCGGTAGCGCATGTCCGCGTCGCCGGAATCGCCGATCGTCCGCGCGCGTGGGGTGACGAAGCGGTACGGGCCGACGGTGGCCCTCGACCGGCTCGACGTCGACATCGGCCCCGGGATCACCGGGCTGCTCGGCGCCAACGGGGCGGGCAAGACGACCTTCATCGCGGTCATGCTCGGCCTGCGCTCCCGGGACGAGGGAGAGCTGACCGTCCTCGACGGGGACCCCGGGACCTCCGGGATCGGGGTGCGGCAGCGCATCGGGTTCGCCCCGGAGCACCACGACCTCCCCCCGGACGTCCAGGCCGCCGACCTCGTCCGCCACCTCGCCGAGCTCCACGGGATCCCCCGGCACGCCGCCATCCAGCGGGCGAACGATGCGCTCTGGCACGTCGGCCTCGGCGAGGAGCGGTTCCGTCCGATCGGCACGATGTCGACCGGTCAGCGCCAGCGCGTGAAGCTCGCCGGGGCGATCGCCCACGACCCCGACCTCGTCCTCCTCGACGAGCCGACGGACGGTCTCGACCCCCTGCAGCGCGACGACATGCTCGCGTTGATCGGGCGGATCGGCAGCGACTTCGGCATCGACATCGTCGTCTCGTCGCACCAGCTCGAGGAGGTCGAGCGCATCTGCGACGCCGTCGTCATCCTCGACGGCGGCGCCGTCGTGCGATCGGGGCGTCTCTCGGGCCTTCGGCGCGTGGACGACCGGCTGCGCGTGACGGTCGACGGCCGTCCCGAGGAGCTCGCGGCGCGGCTCCGGGCGCGAGGGTTCGACGCCGTCGTCGACGGCGCGAGCGTCGTCGTCGTCGTCGACGGCGCCGACCGGCTCCACGATGCGGTGCGCGACGCCGTCGCCGAGCTCGGAGTCGGGCTCCGTCGGCTCGGGCCGCTCCGGCAGACGCTCGAGGACGTCTACCTGGAGGCGAGCGGATGATGCGGGGAGGCCAGCCGTGAGCACCGAGCCCGCCGCACGGATCTACGACCTCGGCTACCGCGCGTACGACGGCCCGCGCCGCGGCACCGGCTGGGCCCCGGTGACGATCTGGAGCCACACCGTGCAGCGCGTCCTCGGGCTCCGCCGGAGCTTCCGGCACAAGATCCTCCCGGGGCTCGCGCTCGTGATCGCGTTCGTGCCCGCCCTGATCTTCGTCGGCATCGCCGCGTTCCTCCCCGTCGACCTGATCGGCGACGACATCCTCCCGTCGTACGGGGAGTACTACGGCTTCATCACGACGGCCCTCGTGCTCTTCGCCGCGTTCATCGCGCCCGAGGCGCTCTGCACCGACCGACGCACGAGGATGCTCGACCTCTACCTCGCGGGGCCGCTCGACGTCAGGCGCTACCTCCTCGCGAAGTGGGCGGCGGTCGCGGCCGTGTTGCTCACGATGACCGTCGGCCCACAGCTGTTCATGCTCGGCGCGTTCACGATCGAGGCTGCGGGGCCACCGCTGCGCGACGTGCCCGAGCTCCTCCTCGAGATCGCGATCGCGGGCGTCGGCGTCGCCCTCTTCGCGACGGCGGTCTCGATGGGGGTCTCGAGCACGACCTCGCGGAAGGCGGTGGCCGCGGTCTCGACCGTCCTGCTCTTCCTCGTGCCGAACATCGTCGTCGACGTCGTGGTGGAGAACACGGATGCCCCGGACGAGCTCGCCGTGCTCACGTCGGGGGTGGCCGGGGAGTTCGCCTGGCGGGTGTTCGGCGAGACGCGACCCATCTCCGATGTCGACATCCCGATCGAGCGCGTCTCGACGCCGCTCGTCGTCGCCGGGATGGTCGGCTGGGTGCTCGCGGGCGCGATCGTCTGCTCGCTCGGCTACCGCCGCCTCGGGAGGGCGCGATGAGCACCCATTCCCCGACGATCCGGTCGCAGGGGGTCTCGAAGTGGTTCGGGAGCCTCGTCGCCGTCTCCGACGTGACGTTCGACGTCGGCCCAGGCGTCACGGCCCTGCTCGGGCCGAACGGCGCCGGCAAGTCGACGATGCTGCGGATGCTCTGCGGGCTCGCCCGGCCGTCGAGGGGCTCGGTGCGCGTGCTCGGGCGCGATCCCCGCAGCGACGTCGGCGTGACGCGGGAGATCGGCCTCGTCCCGCAGCAGGAGACCGTGTTCGAGCCCCTGACCGCCCGTGAGTTCGTGCGGGTGTGCGCGACGCTCCACGGCGTCGAGGACGCCGACGCCGCCGCCCGGCGCGCGCTCGGTGCGGTCGCGCTCGACCCCGACGACCGCCGGCGGCTGCCGACGTACTCGAAGGGCATGCGGCAGCGCGTGAAGATCGCGCAGGCGATCGTCCACGACCCGCCCGTGCTCGTGCTCGACGAGCCGCTCGCCGGGCTCGACCCGCGCCAGCGCGCGCACATGATCGAGCTCTTCCACCGTCTCGGCGACGAGGGACGGTGCGTCGTCGTCGCGAGCCACGTCCTCGAGGAGGTGGAGCGGTTCGGGTCGGACGTGCTCGTGATGGCGAAGGGCCGGCTCGCCGCGTCCGGCGACTACCACCGGATCCGCGACCTGATGGACGACCGCCCGCTGCGGGTGCGGGTACGGGCCAGCGCACCGCGCGAGCTCGCGGCCGCCCTCCTGCGCGAAGGGGTGCTCGTGGCGGCGCGCGTCGACGGCGAGGACGGGCTCGTCCTCGACGCCGCGGACGCCCGGACGCTCGCGCGCGTGCTCCCGCCGGTCGCCCGCGACCAGGGCGTCACTCTCTTCGAGGTACAGCCGCTCGACGAGGGCCTCGAGAACGTGTTCCGCTACCTGGTGGAGCGATGAGCGCCGGGGGGGCCGTCGCGCCGCGGACAGCGCCGACGTCCTGGGCGTCCTTCGTCGCCCTCTACCGGCTCGTGCTCCGGATGCAGGTCACCGTCTTCCGCGTCGTGGGCATCTGCGCCCTCGGGGTGATCGCCGTCCCGCTCGGGCTGCTCGCGCGCGCCAACGACGAGCCCGTGCGTGCGGCGACGGAGATCGTGATCGGCTACGGGCTCGGGCTCGTCCTCCCGCTCGCGGCGCTCTGGCTGGCGACCGCGTGCATCGGAGACCTCGTCGACGACCGCCTGCTCGTCTACGTGTGGCTGAAGCCCGTCGCGCGCTGGCAGTTGCCGATCGCGGCGATCCTCGCCGCCGTGACCGTCGTGCTGCCGCTCGTCGCGGTGCCGCTCGTCGTCGCCGTGGTCGTCGCCGGCGCCGGCGAGCTGCTCGGCTCGCTCGTGGCGGCCGCGCTGCTCTCGGTGCTCGCCTATGCGGGGTCCTTCGTCGCCGTCAGCCTGTGGCTGCGTCGCGCGCTGTGGTGGGGCCTGCTCTACGTGCTCGTCTGGGAGAACGGCCTCGCGCGCGCCGTCGACGGCGCGGCACGGCTCTCGATCGCCAGCTACGCGCAGTCGCTCGTCGCGCGCGCGGCCGATCTCGACATCCCCTACGCCGACCGCTCCGCGGCCGCCTCGATCGTCGTCCCCGTCGCGTTCGCGACCGTCGGCGCCGTGCTCGCCACCGTCAGGTACCGGCGAGCCGAGATCGACTGAGTCGACGGGCTAGGCGGGCATGCCGCCGACGCTGGTCAGCCGCACGTGGCCGGCCTCCGCGTGCAGCGGTGCACGTCGATCGACCCGCACCGTCCACTCCTCGCCGACGACGAGCACCGGGCAGGGTGCCCGCTCGACGAGCCGGCGGCTGACGTCGCCCAGCAGCATCTCTGCGAGCGTCCCCTGGAGACGCGTCCCGACGAGCAGCAGGTCGTACCCGCCTCGGGCGAGCTCGTCCGCGACGACGTCGACCGGGTCTCCGAACCGCAGCTGGGCGTCCGCCTCGACGCCGTGGTCGCGCAGGTGCGCCTGCGCCTCCGCGAGAGCTGCCTCGACCGGGTGTGCCTCCCACGTGGTTCCGGCCGTCTGCTCCTCGGCGACGTCCCCGCGCGTGGCCGTCTCGCCGGGTGACACGACGGCGAGGAGCACCGTCCGGTCGACTGCCTCGCCCATGCGGGCCGCCTCGTCCAGGATCCCCTTCGATCGCTCGCGTCCGTCGTACGCCAACAACACCTTCATCGCAGGCCTCCTCTCGTCGATGGGTGCACCTCCAGGCTGCCGCGTGTCGACGGCCACGTCATCCGCGCCTGCGCGGAGCCGGTTGCCGAAAACTCCCGACTCCGCAAGGGGGCGCGTCCGTGGTCGCGCCGGGAGCTCGCGTCTCCGCCGCCGTACCATCGGGAGCGTGGAGACGATCGGGCACGTGCTCGCGTACGTGCGCCGGGGATGGTCCGTGGTGCCCGTGCACGCCGTTCGCGCCGGCCGGTGCTCCTGCGGCCGGCGCGAGTGCCCGGCTCCGGGGAAGCACCCACGGGTGCGCTGGGAGAGCGCGATGCACGAGCGGGCGACCGCCGCGCAGGCATCGTCGGCGTGGGAGCGGTGGCCGGACGCGAACGTCGCCGTCGTGACGGGGACGGTCTCGGGCGTCGCCGTCCTCGACGTCGACCCGCGCAGCGGCGGGGACGAGACGCTCGCGCGCCTGGAGCAGCGGTGGGGTGCGCTGCCGTCGACCGTGGAGGCCCGCAGCGGCGGCGGCGGCCGGCACGTGTGGTTCGCCGTCGAGGACGAGGTGCCCTCGGCGGTGCTCGGCCCGGGCCTCGAGCTCAAGGCGGAGCGGGGCATCGTGATCGCGCCCCCGAGCGTGCACGCCTCGGGCGGCCGCTACGCCTGGCGGCCGGGGAGGGGCCCCGACGAGGTCGTGCTCGCAGTGCTCCCCGCATGGCTCGAGACGCTGTCGCACGGCGATCCCGAGGCCGGGTCGCGGCACCCGCTCGCCGACCCGCCCGTGCGGACGACGGGGGAGCAGGAGGAGTTCGCCGCCGCGTGGGAGCGGGCGGGCGTCGTCCTCCGCCCGGGCGACCACTACTACCTGTGCCCGTTCCATCCGGATACGCGACCGTCGCTGCACGTCGACGCCGACGGGTGCCGCTGGTTCTGCTTCGGGTGCCGCCGCGGGGGCGGGCTGGGACGGCTGCTCGGCCTGCTCGGCGAGCCGGCACGACCGGTCGAGCGGGCGCGCCGGCGAGGGCACGTCGGCGGGCCCCGTCCGGTGACGCTCGAGGGCGACCTCGAGGTGCCGGTGGTGGGAGAGTCGCTCCACCAGGACGCCCTGCTCGAGCTCGCCGGTGGCCGACGCACCTACGGCGGGGTCGACCTGGAGGCCGTCGCGGAGCTCGAGCTCGACCTCGACGATCCGGTCGAGACCGTCGTCGTGCGCGTGCTGATCGAGGATCGCGGCGTCGGGCGCCTCCAGCTCGAGGACGCGGAGCGCTTCCGGGCGGCCGTCGAGGAGGCGGTGTCCCACGACGGGCGGGCGTCGTGCCACGCGCGGATCCGCGGGGGCTGGGACCGCGGCCGCGACGACGTCGGCCTGTTCGGCGTCGTCGTCCTCCTCCCGGAGATCGGCTAGACGCCGCGTCGGCCGCGCGGCCCGATGGAGCCCACGAAGGCCTGGTGTCCGGGGAGCCGCCTACCCGCCGCTCGTGAGGCCGTCGAGGTACGCGAGCACGCGCTCCAGCGGCTCGACGTCCCCGAACTTGGCGTCGATGTCGAAGAGGTTCCACTCGACGACGCCCGGCACGCGGTCGCCGACCGCCTCCCGCACCACGATCGGGCGGAAGCCCTCGGAGATCGCGTCCTCGCACGTGTGGCGCACGCAGCCCGCCATCGTCACGCCGGTGAGGATCACGGTGTCGACGCCGTGGGCCGTGAGGAAGCTGGAGAGGTTCGTCCCGTGGAACGCGCTCGCACGCTTCTTCGTGATCACGAGCTCTCCCGGTGCGGGGCCGAGCCGGTCGTCGATCTGGACCTCGGGGGTGCCGACCTCGAGCAGCTCGACGGGGATCTTGTCGACCCACAGGCCCATGTCGGAGTTCGGCCCGTCGACGATCTCGTACGCGGTGGTCGTGTAGACGATCGGGACTCCCTTCGACCGTCCGATCGCGTTCAGCGCCTGCGCCGCCGGGATGATCGTGTCCATCCCGTCGCACGAGAACGCGTGCCCGGGCCGCGTCCAGGCGTTCGCGAGGTCGATGTGGATGATCGCCGGGCGGGCGCCGAACCCGACGCGGCGCTGGAACCCACGGTTCTGGTAGATGCCGGTGTCGGCGTCGAAGATCTTGTCGAGCATGGATCGGATCTCGTCGGGCGTCACGATGTCTCCTCTCGAACGGTCGGGTGTGCTCGCCGGGTGCTTCCCCATGACGCTAACGGACGAGCCTCCGGCGAGCGACGGCGAGGCGGATCGTCGTCGAGGCGCGCCGGCCGTGGGCGGCGAGCGACCCCGGGCTCTGGAAGGATGGACCTCCGGTATCGAACAGAGGAGGTGGCCCGTGGACAAGGTGCTGGTGATCGTGCCGTTCGCCTTCGGCGAGGAGGGGATGGCGAACAGGGCGGCGCAGATGGACGACGTGCGGCTCAGCCCGGACGTCGTCGTGGACTTCCGGGGGGTGAAGGCCGGCCCGGCGCTGTTCGACAGCCACCACGACTGGGCGCTGGCCGACGTGGCGATGTTCGAGGCGGGGCGCACGGCGCAGGACGACGGGTACGCCGCCGTCTGCATCGACACGATGAGCGACTCCGGCGTGAACGCGCTCCGGTCGATCCTCGACATCCCCGTGATCGGCCCGGGGCGGTCGTCGTACCTGATCGCGCTGATGCTCGGGTCGACGTTCTCCGTCCTCACGCAGTGGGACCCGTGGATCGGCCTCTACCGCAAGGGCCTGGCGGAGTGCGGGCTCGCGGACAAGTGCGTCTCGATCCGGTCGATCAACGCGATGCCCGATCCCGAGAACCTGCTCGGCGGCAAGGAGGAGGTGATCTTCCCGCAGCTCCGCGACATGGGCATGCGCTGCATCGAGGAGGACGGGGCGGAGGTGATCTGCATCGGCTCGACGACGATGCACCAGGCGGTCCCGTTCCTGCGGGAGGAGCTCCCGGTGCCGGTGATCAACCCGGGCCCGCTCACCTACAAGGTGGCGGAGATGCTGCTCGGGCTCGGCCTCACCCACAGCCGAAAGGCCTACGGCCGACCGCACGTGCCGAAGCCGGGGATGCTCGAGGCGATGATGGCCGCCGCTGCGGCGCACGAGGCAGGGGCCTAGCCGACGGCGGTCACCGCCCGCGGCGACGGGCGGGCCGCCTGCCCAGGCACACGGCAGGTCAGGCGGCCGGAAGGGAGCGCGTGACGACGAGCCGGAGCCTCTCCTGCGCGGTGACGACGACCTCGTCGCCGCGGTCGGCTCCCTCGTCGCACCGCGCGTCCCAGGTCTCGCCCCGCAGCCTGACCTGGCCCTCCGGTCGGCATGCGGTGACGACGACGCCGGTCTCGCCGATCAGGGTCTCGGCGCCGACCGCGACGCGTCGTCCACGCACCGTCCGGTTCCAGAAGACGACCTCGCCGGCGAAGAGCGCGAGGCCGGCCAGGAGCCCGACGACGTTCCACGGCGACGGCAGCACGAGCAGGAGGATGATCGCGAGGAAGAAGAACACGTGACGAAGCCTAGGGCATCGCCGCTCCCGCCTCGTCTCGGCGGGCATGTCCGGCGGGACGTGCACCGGCGGCAAGGGGGACGACGACCAGGTCGCCGGCGGTCGGTCGGGCGGGGGTTCAACGGCGGCCCCGGCGACCGCCCCGGCTCGCGTCCACGACCACACCGCCGCCAGTACTCGGCGAACGTGGGCCAAGACGCCGGAGACCCGTGACCGGCCCGTTCCTCTACCGCATCCACGACCACAACGCCGACGACCTCGGCCTGATCGAGCACCCCGCCCCGAACCTGGAGCCCGGTGACGTGATCGTCCTCGCGGACGGCCGGGAGGCGCTGGTGACCACCCGGTTGGAGGGGTCACCGTCGGGGCGGTTGACGGCGATGCTGCAGGTGGCGGTAGCGGAGGCGGGGTAGTCCCCACGGG
>NZ_DBNHWK010000044.1:0-5151 GCF_057140465.1 Gaiella sp. | reverse complement strand
CCGGGCGGCCCGCCACGTTTCTGGAAGGATCTCCGGGAAGTCATGGCAATCACGCGCGATCAGGTGCTGCACGTCGCCAAGCTCGCCCGCCTCGACCTCCGCGAGGAGGAGCTCGAGCGGCTCACCGACGAGCTCGGGGCGATCCTCGAGGCCGTCTCGAAGGTCGCGGAGCTCGACCTCTCCGACGTGCCGCCGACGTCTCATCCGCTCGACCTCGTCAACGCCTGGGCGGACGACGAGCCGCACGCCGCCCTGCCGCTCGATGACGCGCTGGCGAACGCGCCGGCCCGCGAGGGAAGCCTGTTCCGTGTCCCACCGACCGGCTGAGGCTGTGGAGGCCGCCGCACACACGCGACACGAAGCGGTGACGCTCGTGTGGCCGCTCACGGCGTACCGTTCCGGTAGGGGGGCGCCCCGCCCCCTCGAGGGGGCGTGCGCGGAGTGCCGCCCGTGATCGACACGCTTCGCCTGACCGCGGAGGAGGCGACGGGGCTCCTCGAGCGTCGCGAGATCACGGCCGGCGAGCTCCACGCGGCGTACCGAGCGGCGATCGACGAGCGCGACCCCGAGCTCCACGCCTATCTCCGCGTCGTGGACGAGTGCGAGGGCGACGGCGTGCCGATCGCGCTCAAGGACGTGATCTCGACGCGAGGCATCGAGACGACCGCGGGATCGAGGATCCTGAGCGGGTACACGCCGGTCTTCGACGCGACCGTCGCTGCGCGGTGCAAGGCGGCCGGGCTGCCGCTCCTCGGCAAGACGAACACGGACGAGTTCGCCATGGGCTCGTCGACGGAGAACTCCGCGTACGGGCCGTCCCGCAACCCCTGGGACCCGTCCCGGGTCCCAGGCGGCTCGGGCGGCGGGACGGCCGCGGCCGTCGCGGGGGGGCTCGCTCCCTGGGGCCTCGGGTCCGACACCGGAGGCTCGATCAAGCAGCCCTCGGCCCTCTGCGGCAACGTGGGGCTTCGCCCGACGTACGGCACCGTGTCGCGCTACGGGATCGTCGCCTTCGCCTCGAGCCTCGACCAGATCGGGCCCGTCGCGAAGACGGTGCGCGACGTCGCGCTCCTCACGTCCATCATCGCCGGGCGCGACCCGGCGGACTCCACGACCGTGGAGCACCCGGAGCCGATCCGTCTGCCGGATCGGGAGGACCTGCGCGGGCTCCGGCTCGGCGTCCCACGCGAGCTGGAGGCACTGGCGGCGATCGAGCCCGGCGTGCGCGCGGCCTTCGAGCGCACCGTCGACCTCGCCCGCGAGCTCGGCGCCGAGGTCGGCGAGTGCGAGCTGCCGCTCTCGTTCGAGTACGGGCTCCCCTGCTACTACCTGATCGCTCCGGCCGAGGCGTCGTCCAACCTCGCCCGCTACGACGGTGTGCGCTTCGGCCCGCGCTCCGCAGGGGACGGCTACCGGGAGATGGTCGAGCGCACGCGCGACGACGGGTTCGGCGCCGAGCCGAAGCGACGCATCATGCTCGGGACGTACGCGCTGTCCGCGGGGTACTACGACGCGTACTACGGACAGGCGCAGAAGGTGCGCACGCTGCTCGTCCGGGAGCACCGCGACGCGCTCGAGCGGTTCGACGCGATCGTCACGCCCACGTCTCCCACCGTCGCCTTCCCGCTCGGCGAGCGGGCCGCCGATCCGCTCGCGATGTACGCGTGCGACCTGCTCACGATCCCCTCGTGCCTCGCGGGGCTCCCGGGGCTCAGCGTCCCGTGCGGGCTCTCCGACGGGCTGCCCGTCGGGCTGCAGTTGATCGGCCCGCAGTTCGGCGAGAACACGCTCTTCGCGATCGGGCACGCCCTCGAGCGTGCTCTCGGGCTCGACCCCGTCCCGGAGCGCCTGCGATGACGGACTGGCAGCCGGTGATCGGCCTCGAGATCCACGTCCAGCTGAAGACGCGGACGAAGATGTTCTGCCGCTGCCCGGTGGGCTTCGGTGCGGGGGAGAACACCCAGACCTGTCCCGTCTGCCTCGGCTTCCCGGGAGCGCTCCCGGTGCCGAACCGCGCTGCGATCGAGTGGACGATCAAGCTCGGGCTCGCACTCGGGTGCGAGATCGCGCCGCGTGCGGTCTTCGCACGCAAGAACTACTTCTACCCGGACCTGCCGAAGGGTTATCAGATATCCCAGTACGATCTACCATCTTGCATAAATGGCAGGATGATTGTCCCACTGCCGGATGGCCAACATGAAGTCGGAATCGTCCGCGCCCACCTCGAGGAGGACGCCGCGAAGAACGTCCACGTCGGCGGGCGCACCGGGCGCATCGGGGGTGCCGACTACACGCTCGTCGACTACAACCGCGGCGGCACGCCGCTCGTCGAGATCGTCACCACGCCCGACATCCACTCCGCGGAGGAGGCGAAGCGGTTCCTGCAGCTCCTGCGACAGACGATCGTCGAGCTCGGGATCTCCGACGCGGAGATGGAGAAGGGCACGCTCCGCGTCGACGCCAACGTCTCCGTCCGGCCCGCGGGCTCCGACGAGCTGCGAACCCGGACCGAGATCAAGAACATGAACTCATTCACGTTCATCGCGCGCGGCATCGAGGCCGAGGTCGCCCGGCAGATCGCCGTCTGGGACGCCGGCGGCGAGGTGGTGCAGGAGACCTACGACTTCGATGCGGCGTCGGGGGCGCTCACGGCGAGGCGCGCCAAGGAGGAGGCCGACGACTACCGCTACTTCCCCGAGCCGGACCTCGTCCCGGTCGAGCCTCCCGCCGAGCTCGTCGAGCGGCTTCGCGCCGAGCTGCCGGAGCTGCCCGCCGCGCGGATCCGTCGCCTCGCCGGCCGCCTCGACCACGAGCGCGCGCTCGTCCTCGTCACCGGCGGCCTCGACGCGCTCTGGGAGGCGACGACGACGGCCGGGGCCGACCCCGTGGCCGCCGCCAACGTGATCGCCAACAACGTCGTCGCCGCCGGTGTCCCCGCGGCCGACGTCCCGGCCGCCGAGCTCGCCCGGCTGGTCGACGCGCGGGACCGGGTGCCGCGCGGCGCGTTCGACGAGGCGATCGCCAAGCTCGCCGAGCCCGGCTTCACCGCCGACCCGTACCTCGAGCAGGAGGTCGTGTCGGACACCGCTGCCCTCGGCCCGCTCGTCGACTCGGTGATCGCCGCCCATCCCGACCAGGCCGCCGCCTACCGTGGCGGGAAGGAGGGGCTCCTGGGCTTCTTCGTCGGGCAGGTGATGAAGGAGACCAAGGGCCAGGCCGACCCCCGTGTCGTCAACGACCTCGTCCGGGAGAAGCTCTCGTCGTAGCGGCCGGGCAGGCGGCCGCAGCGACGACGAGGCAGGGATGGTGGCGCGCGAAGGGCACCTCGTGCCCGGACGGGAGGGAAGCAGGTGCGACACGAGGTGACCACCGTCGTCGCGCACGGGATCGGCGGCATCCGCGACCTGCCGGTCCCCGGGTGGCTCTTCTACTGGTCGGCGGGTGTCGTGCTCGTCGCCTCCTTCGTCCTCCTCGGCGCGCTCTGGAAGCGGCCGCAGCTCGAACGACGGGCCGACGGCCATCCGCTGTCGGAGGCGCTGTCGCGCGTCCTGCTCGGCCCGCTGCGCGTCCTCGTGCAGGTCGTGTCGGTGGCGCTGTTCGCGCTCGTCTGGGCCGCTGCGGCGTTCGGTGACACCGATGCCATCCGCAACCTCGCCCCGACGTGGGTGTACGTGGTCTTCTGGCTGGGCGTCCCGGTCCTCTGCGTGCTGTTCGGGGACGTCTGGCGAGCCCTCTCGCCCTGGCGGGCGATCGCCGACGGCGTCGTCTGGGCGCGAGAGCGGACGGGCGGCGTCGCGAGGCCGCTCGCCGCATACCCGGAGCGGATCGGTCGCTGGCCGGCGGTGGTCGCGCTCTTCGCCTTCGTCGCACTCGAGCTCGCGTACGTCGACCCCGCCTCGCCGCGTGCGCTCGCGTTCGCGATCGCCCTCTACACGTACGTGACGTTGCTCGGGATGGCCGCGTTCGGCCGGGAGACGTGGACGACGCACGGCGAGGGGTTTGCCGTCCTCTTCGGCTACTTCGCCCGTCTCGCGCCCCTCCATGCCCGCGACGGGAGGCTGTGCCTGCGCTGGCCGCTGACGGGGCTCGCGGGGCCGGAGCGCGTGCCCGGGTCGATCGCCTTCCTCGCCGTCATGCTCGGCTCGGTCGCGTTCGACGGCTACAGCCGGACGTCGACGTGGCAGGACCTCGTCGCGCGCATCGAGGGCCCCCTGGTCGTCGACGACCCCGGGCTCGCCGACCTCGCGGTGACGGCGCTCTCGCTCGGCGGCCTCCTCGTCGCCGCGGCGCTGGTCGCCGTCACGTACGAGACGGCGTGCATCGTCGCGTCGCGGATCGTGAACGCCCCCCGGTCGCTCGCCCCCGAGTTCGTGCTGTCGCTCGTCCCGATCGCCTTCGTCTACGTCGTCGCCCACTACTTCTCGCTGCTCGTGGTCCAGGGGCAGTTCGCGGTGCCGCTCCTGTCCGATCCGTTGGGGCGAGGCTGGGACCTGTTCGGGACGGCGGACGTCGTCCCCGACCTGACCGTCCTCTCGCCCAACACCGTCTGGTACGTCCAGACCGGCGCCCTCGTCGTCGGGCACGTCGCCGGGCTCACCGTCGCCCACGATCGCGCGGTCACGGTGTTCACCGACCGTCGGGACGCGCTGCGGTCGCAGTACGCGATGCTCGCGCTGATGGTCGCCTATACCGTGTGTGGGCTGTGGATTCTCTCCCGCGGCTGATCCTCCATCACCCGTTCTCCGTCGCGTCCGCGCTCGAGATCGGCGCGATCGTCGCCGTCGCCGTCCTCCTCGGGCTCGTCTGGTGGCGCGGCCGGCGACGCCAGGCGGATCGCCGACGCGCGGTCGCGCGGATGCGCGAGGGCGACCGCCCCGACGGGTCGAGCTAGGCGGCGGGCCCAGGCCTCGGATCGCATCCGCGAGCGGTCAGCGACGCGCGACGACACCCGCGTAGAGCAGGGCGACGGCCGCGAGCAGGAGCGCCGACGACTCCGCGACGCCGAGCCCCGTCAGCGCGCTCCCGAGCGCGGCGGCCGCGATACCGCCGAGCACCAGCGCGTTGCCGAGCGGGCGCCGCCGGAGCGTCGCGACGGCGACACCGGCCGCCGCGAGCGTCCCGGCCGTGTTCGCGACGAGGGCGATCACCCGG
>NZ_DBNHWK010000043.1:0-13839 GCF_057140465.1 Gaiella sp. | reverse complement strand
GAGCTGGCGAAGGTCGCAACCGGGCGGACCATGTACATCCTCGACGAGCCGACGACGGGGTTGCACTTCGCGGATATCGAGAAGCTCCTCGAGGTGCTTCATCGGCTCGTCGATGCGGGCAACACCGTCGTCGTCATCGAGCACAACCTCGACGTGATCAAGCAGGCGGACTGGGTGATCGACCTCGGGCCCGAGGGCGGGGAGGAGGGCGGTGAGCTGATCGCCGCCGGCACCCCCGAGCAGGTGGCCGCCGTCGAGGAGAGCTACACGGGGCGGTTCCTGCGGCACGTGCTCGCCGCGCCCGCGGCCGTGGCGGCCGCCTGATCAGGAGCCGGCCGCGGCGGCCGGCAGCGCGGCGTCGATCCGTTCCAGCCGGACGACGGCGCCCATGTGCTCCCACAGCGCACGCGCCTCGGCGAGCAGCGGCTCGGCGTCGTCGGTCCGTCCGGCGCGGACGAGCGCCCGGCCGTAGTCGGTGAGCACGCGTGCGAGGGGCGGGAGGTCGCCGAGGTTGCGGGCCGCCGAGAGGCCCTCCGCGAAGTGATCGCAGGCGCGCTCGTGCTCGCCGGCACACGATGCCGCGACTCCCCGCACGCGTGCCGTCTCGATCCGCGTCCCGCGGGTCTGCATCATCGTCGGGACCGTGTCGATGAGGTCGACCAGCGGCAGGAGGTGAGCAGGGTCGCCGGCGTCCTGGAGCACGTCGAGCGCGAGACCTGCCGTGGCGGCGGCAGCGTCCGTGTAGCCGTACTCCAGGAGCGGAGCGACCATCTCGTCGGCGAGCGAGCGAACGTCGTCCACCCGATCGTCGGCGATGGCGAGGAGCAAGGCCTTGAAGCGCTTCGACATCATCAGCTGCTGGTCGGTCGTGTCTTCCACGTCGGCGACGAGGTCGAACAGTCGACGCGCATCGGCATCCGCCCCGCGCTCGAGCGCCGCTTGGGCCATCCAGAGCGTCGACACAGCCTGCCCCGACTGCGCCGTCGGCTCGACGGGTAGCCATTCCTCTGCGGACGCGAACGCCTCGTCCCACTCGCCCGTCGCGAGCAGTGAAAAGCTGTGCGAGCCGGCGAAGGCGATGAAGAACTGGCGGTGACCGCGCGCACGGGCGAGCTCCTGGGCCTCCGCCTCGATCCGTCGCACCTCGTCCTGCTTGTCCGCGATGTTGAGATGGACGATGAGATTGTTGTACGCGCGGAGAGCGGCAGTGAGGAGGTCGTGCTCCAGCGCAATGGCGAGTGCCTCGCGGAGCAGGGCGATGCTCTCGTGCCGCCTGCCCTTGAGGACGAGCGCCTTCGTGTTCAGCGCATGGGAGAGCACCTCGGGGAGCTCCTGCGCCTCGGCGATGTCGAGCGCGAACTCCACCCGCTCGAGCGCAAGCTCCCGGTCGCCTCGGAAGTGGTAGATGCGCGCCGACTCCGCCGCGAGCATGGCGAGGTCGGCGTTCGGCTCGTCGGCCGCGAGCACGGCGAATGCCGGCTCGACGAGTGCCACCGCTTCGTCGATCTGACCACGATTCCAGTGGGCAACGCTCAGCCAGGCCGCCGTGCGCGCGGCGTCGCGGGAGAGGCCCTCTCCGTCGTACAGCGACCGGGCCGCGCCGAGGCGCTCGATCGCGACGTCGATCTCGGCCGCGTCGTGGGCCAGCATCCCTGCACGCTCCAGAAGCGCGGCCTGCTCGCGCGGGTCATCCGTGAGCGCAACAGCCTGGTCGAAGGCCCGTCGTGCGTCCTCGGGCGAGGCGAGGGACGCCGAGCGCTCCCCGGCCCGGCGGAGCCATGCGATCGCCTTCGTGCGCACCTCGGCGGCGTCGGCCGCCTCGGGATCGGCGTCGGACGCGTCGCGGTAGTGCGTCGCGATCACCTCCGCGATCTCGTCGGGGTCGATGCCGGCCTCCTCGGCGAGGTACGCGGCGGCCGCCAGGTGGAGGGCGCGCCGGTCGCGGCGGGCGAGCGTCTCGTAGGCGACGCGCTGCACGAGCGCCTGCAGGAAGCCGTACTGGCCGCGCTCGGGCGAGCGCGGGTCGGTGTCGAGCGACAGCACCTCCTTGCGCACGAGCCCGTCGAGGAGGCGCTGGACGTCCCCCTCGTCGGCACCGCCGAGCGCCGCGAGCCCGCGGACGTTGAACGTCTTGCCGAGCACCGACGCGTGCTCGAGCAGCCGGCGCTCGCCCTCGTCGAGGCCGTCGAGCCGCGCGGCGATCAGCGCGTGCAGCGTCTCGGGCACTGCGAGCTCGTCGAGCGAGCCGGTGATCGCGTACGTGTCGCCCGCGCGCTCGAGCAGCCCGCGGTCGAGCAGCATGCGCACGGTCTCGACCGCGTACAGCGGGATCCCGTCGGCGCGCTCCCTGATCGCCTCGCGCGTCTCGGCGGGGAGCCCCGGGACGAGCCCGGTGAGCAGCTCGTACATCGCCTCGTCCGAGAGCGGGTCGAGCATCAGCGTCGTCGCGCTGCGCACGTGCGAGCCGAAGCCGGGGTGTCGTTCGGCGATCTCGGGGCGGGAGAGGGCGAGCACGAAGATCGGGTAGGAGCGCGACCACTCGAGGAGGTGCTCCACGAACTCCACGAGCCCGCTGTCGGCCCAGTGCAGGTCCTCGAACACGAGCACCGTCGCGCCGTCGTCGGCGAGGCGCTCGAAGAACACGCGCCAGGCCGAGAACAGGTCGTTGCGGTCGGAGCTGGTCCGCTCGACGAGCCCGAGCAGGTGCTGCAGCCGCGGCTCGATCCACTCGCGCTCCTCGGCGTCGGGGACGTGCTCGGCCACGCAGGCCCGCAGCTTGGCGAGTGCGCTCGACTCGTCCTCGTCCTCGAGGATCCCGGCGCGGCCGCGCACCATCTCGGCGAGCGCCCAGTAGGCGACGCCGTCGCCGTAGGCGAGGCAGCGGCCACGGTGCCACCACACGTCGTCGGCGAGCCCGTCGACGTGCTTCTCGAACTCCCAGGCGAGCCGTGACTTGCCGATCCCGGCGACGCCGATCACGGAGACGAGCGTCGCCCGCCGGTCGGCGGCGGACGCATGGAAGTGCTCCCTGACGAGCCGGAACTCGCGGTCGCGGCCGACGAACGGTGCCTCGAGCCCCGACGATCGGCCCTCTCCGCGACGTCCGCTCACGACGCGGGTCGCGCGCCAGAGCTGCGCGGACTCGGCCTTGCCCTTGAGGTCGTGCAGGCCGGCGTCCTCGTAGACGACCGCCGCCTCCGTCGCGCGCTTCGTCGGCTCGCCGACGAGTGCGCTTCCGGGGTCGGCGGCGGCCTGGATGCGCGCGGCCGTGTTCACGAGGTCGCCGGCCACCATCCCCTGCCCCTCGGCCCCGAGCGTCACCGCCGCCTCGCCGGTGAGCACCCCCGCGCGGGCCTGCAACCCGGGGGCGCCGACGTCGGCGGCGAGACCGGCGACGGCGTCGACGAGGTCGAGGGCGGCGCGGACGGCGCGCTCGGCGTCGTCCTCCTGCGCGACCGGGGTGCCCCAGACGGCCATCACGGCGTCGCCGATGAACTTCTCCACGGTGCCGCCGTAGCGCTCGATCACGGCGCGGGCGGTGTCGAAGTAGCGCGAGAGCAGCTCGCGGGTGTCCTCGGCGTCGCGGCCCTCGGCGAGCGTCGTGAAGCCGACGAGGTCGGCGAACAGCACGCTCACGAGGCGGCGCTCGGCAGTGTGCGCGGGGGCGGTGGAGGGCGCGGCTGGCGACCGCGCGGCCGCGGTGAGCCTCGTGCCGCACTCGCCGCAGAACTTGACCCCCGGCGTGTTCGCGCTCCCGCAGGCGGGGCAGGCGAGCGCGAGCCCGGCACCGCACTCGCCGCAGAACTTCCGGCCGGCCTCGTTCGCGGTGCCGCAGGCGGAGCAGGTGACGCCGTCTGCCATGGGGCGAACTCTGGCCCACCGGCGGCGTGGGCGCAACGCCTGCGCCCGCGGCTACGCTCGGGGGGTGAGCGCCCAGCCGCCGCCCCGCGTCAAGCCGGCCGCCGCCGCCGACGCCGAAGCGCGCAGCCGCGCCGACGCCGTGCGGGACGCCGAGCGACGCTGGTGGCGGCGCGCCGTGGAGGTTCTCTGGCGACCGCGGCCGGTCTTCGCCGCGCTCGCGGACGACGACGAGGACGACGTCGTCGCGCGACAGGAGCCGGTTCTCGCGATCATCCTGCTGGCGGGGATCGGCGGCATCCTCCTCACCCCGGCGTGGGGGACGATGCTCGACGACTGGACCGTCGACTGGCTCGTGCTCGCCGTCGTCACCTTCGTCGGCGGGCTCTTCTACGGCGCCTTCGGGTACCTCCTGATCGGGCTCGCGATCTGGCTCGGCGCGCGCGGCGTCGGGGTGACGGGGCCTGCGCGCCAGGCGCGGCACGTCCTCGCCTTCAGCGCCGTGCCGCTCGCCGTCTCCCCGGGCGTCACCGTCCCCGCCGCCCTGATCGTCTACGGGGCCGACTTCTTCCGCAGCGGCGGCGCCGACGAGGGGGCGGGTCGGGCGGTGATCGTCGGCCTCGGGCTCGTCTTCGTCGCGTGGACGTTCGCGCTCCTCGTGCTCGGCCTGCGCACCACCTATCGGCTCCCCTGGCGAGGGGTCGTCGGCACGCTCGCCCTCGCCGGCGTCCTCGTCGCCGCCTTCGCCGTGCTGCCGACGCTGCTCTGACTCAGCGGGGCGTCGCGCGCGAGACCGCGACCTCGAATGCGGCGCGCTCCTCGGCGTCCATCGCGTACGCGTGCTCCGGCCCGGGGAACGTGCCGTCACGCACCTCCGCCGCATAGGCCTCGAGGGCGTCCCGGATGTGCCGCGAGAGGTTCGCGTAGCGCTTCACGAACCGTGGGAGGTGGCCCTCCGAGAGGCCGAGCAGGTCGTGGTAGACGAGCACCTGCCCGTCGCACTCCGCTCCGGCGCCGATCCCGATCGTGGGGATCGTCAGTCGCTGCGTGATCTCGCGCGCGACCGGGCCGGGAACCGCCTCGAGCACGAGCAGCGACGCCCCCGCCGCCTGCAGCGCGAGCGCGTCCTCGACGAGCCCGACGGCGGCGTCCGCGGACTTGCCCTGGGTGCGGAACCCGCCGAGCGCCGTCGCCGTCTGCGGCGTGAGCCCGATGTGGCCGACGGTCGGGATCCCGGCGTCGACGATCGCCCGCACGCGGGACAGCATCGGGCCGGCCCCTTCGAGCTTGACCATGTCCGCCCCGGCCTCCTTGAAGAAGCGGATCGCGCTCCGGACGGCGTCCTCGTCGCTCACCTGGTACGAGCCGAACGGCATGTCCGCGACGACCACCGGCCGGTAGGCGGCGCGGGCGACGGTGCGCGTGAGGATCAGCATCTCCTCCATCGTCACGGGGACCGTCGTCCCCTCGTAGCCGAGGACGACCATCGCGGCGCTGTCGCCGACGAGGATCATGTCGATCCCCGCGTCCTCGGCGAACCGGGCGCCGGGCATGTCGTAGGCGGTGACCATGACGATCTTCTCGCCGCGGCGCTTCATCGCGGCGAGCTCGGGAAGGGGCAGCTTCGCTGCCGGGAGCGTGCTCATGTGGCCTCCTCCAGGGGGACGTTGTCGATCAGGCGGGTCGAGCCGACGCGCACGGCGCCGGCGAGGACGGGCGGGTCGAACGGCGCGACCTCCACGTAGTCGACCTCGAGGCCGGCGTCGTCGAGGATCGCGCGCGCGCGGCCGGGATCGAGCGTCCGGAGCGCCCGGGGGAGGGCGCCGGCCCGGCGTCGCTCCTCGGGATCGAGTGCCGCGTTCCGTGACGAGAGGGCGAGGCCGTCGGCGTCGCGCACGGTGGGCACGACGTGCAGCTCGGTCTCGAGCGCGAGGTCGTGGATCATGCGGCGCAGCACCTCGACCTGCTGCGCGTCCTTCTGACCGAAGAACACGAGGTCCGGTCGGACGATCGTGAACAGCTTGAGGCAGACCGTCGCGACGCCGCGGAAGTGCCCCGGGCGGTGCTCGCCCTCGAGCACGGCGCCGAGCTCGGTCACGTCGACCCAGGTCTGGAAGCCCGGCGGGTACATCTCGTCGACCGTGGGTGCGAACACGACGTCGACGCCGACGGCGGCGGCCTGCTCGAGGTCGTGCTCCTCGTCGCGCGGGTAGGAGGCGAGGTCGGCGTCGTCGCCGAACTGCGACGGGTTCACGAACAGGCTCATCACGACAGTGTCCGCCGCCTCGCGCGCGGCCCGGAGCAGCGCGAGGTGGCCGTCGTGGAGCGCGCCCATCGTCGGGACGAGCGCGACCCGCCCCGCGCGCCGAGGCGCGAGCAGGGCGCGGACGGCCGCGATCGTCCGGGTGACGGCAGGCCGTCGTCTCTCGCCGGGGAGACCCGCGCTCGTGCTCGGGCGCGTCCTTCCGGCCTGGGAGGCCGTGAGGTCCGCGAGCGCCGAGTACATCGGCTCGAGCTCCGGCCGCTCGGCGCGGATCACCGCGAGGTGGCGGTCGACCGTCTCCCAGTCGCCCCGGTCGATCGGGCCGGTGAGCTCGAAGTCGTTGTCGATCGTCCGGCGCATCAGGGGATCGAGCCCCTCGGGCGGTGCGCCGGCGGCCTCGAGCAGCGACCCGCCGGCGCGGCGCAGCGTCACGACGTAGTTGGACGCGATCGCGGCGCCCGCGTGGTAGAGGGCGCGACGGCCGTCGTCGAGGTCGAACGGCTGCAGGCCGAGCAGCTCGGCGAGCCACCTCCCGACGGCGCGTGCCTCCATCGACTCGGCCGTGACGGCGGCCCACGCGCCGTCGAGCTGCTCCGGCCCGCGGCGGCTCGTGAACGTCTGCAGCGGATGGACGCCGAAGCGGCGCTCGTGCGGGGCGAGGGCGGCGAGCGGCGTCGCGCCCGACACGTGCGCGACCCAGGGGCCGGGCTCCACCTCGCGGGCGACGTCGGGGATCGCCCGATCCGGCACGCAGAGCAGGACGAGGTCGGGGGCCGGGTCGTCCAGGCGCAGGCCGCGCTCGGCGAGTCGCGCGGCGACCGCCGTGCCGACGCGCCCGCGGGCGCCGATCACCCTGATGGCCTCGATCATCTGTCCGTGCTCCAGTTCCCCTTCGGATACCGGGCTCCAGACAGGATAACGAGGGACCGGCCGGGTTCAATCCCCCGCGGCCGCGAGCCGGCGTGTCAGGTGCCCGCGAACGGCGGGCCACTCGTCGTCCGTGATCGCGTACCAGGCGCTGTCGCGGTTCTCGCCGCCGCGCACGAGCATGTGCTTGCGGTGGATGCCCTCGAACGTGGCTCCGAGCGCCTCGAGGGCGGCCCGCGAGCGCTCGTTCGCCGCGTCCGTCTTGAACTCGACCCGTCGACAGCCCCACCGCTCGAGGGCGTGGTCGAGCATGAGCAGCTTCGCCTCGACGTTCACGCCGCCGCCCCACGCGTCGGGGTGGAGCCACGTCCACCCGATCTCCACGCTGCGATGCTCGGGCCGCAGCGCCAGGAACCGGGTCGAGCCGACGACCCGCCCGTCGCTGCGACGCCTCGTCGCGAACGGGATCTCCGTTCCCGCGGCAGCCGCGGCGAGCGCTCCGGCGAGCCAGCTGTCGAGGCTCTCCCGGGTCGCGGGCTGCGCGATCGGGAGCCAGCACCAGGTGCGCGGGTCGCGCGACGCCTCCCACAGCCCGTCGCCGTGATCGGGCCGAAGCGGCTCCAGCCGGACGAGCCGACCGTCGAGGACCGATGCCTGCCACGCCGTCACGACGCCGAGCATTACACTGACGGCCATGCCGATCTACGAGTACGCGTGCATGGAGTGCGAGCAGCACTTCGACGAGCTCGTCCGCAGCGAGACGCAGGTCGTCACCTGCCCCGAGTGCGGCGCGGCCGACGTGCTGAAGCAGCTGTCGACGTTCGCCGTCGTCGGCGCGACGTCGAAGCCGAGCTTCAGCGGGCCCGCCGGTGGTGGTGGCGGCTGTTGCGGCGGCTCCTGCGGCTGCGGCCACTGAGCCCCGAAGGCGCGGCACGGGCCGGAGCCGATCCGCTATCTCATAGGTCGATGTCTCTGCTCCGCCTCCTCGGCGCGGGGCTGGGCGGATACCTGCTCGGCACCGTTCCCTCGTCGGACGTCGCGGCCCGCGTCGCGACCGACGGCCGCCTCGACCTGCGCGAGGTCGGGAGCGGCAACCCGGGGGCGATGAACGCGCTGAAGACGCTCGGTCGTGGCTACGGGATCGCCGTCGCCGCCGCGGACGTGGCGAAGGGGGCCGTCGCCTGCGCCGCGGGCCGGCGCGTCGCCGGTGCGAACGGCGCCCACCTCGCCGGCGTCGCCGCGGTCGCCGGGCACTGCTACCCGGTGTGGAGCGGTTTCCGCGGCGGCGGCAAGGGGGTGGCGACGAGCGCCGGCCAGTGTCTCGCGACGTTCCCGGCGTACGCTCCGATCGACGCGACGATCGGTGTGCTCGCGGCCGCGTACATGCCGCCCCGCCACCGGGCGCTCACCGCCACCGTCGTCGCCGCGTCGGCGTGGGTCGTCGGCGGTGCGCTCTGGTGGCGCAAGCGTCTCCCCAACGGGTGGGGGCCCGAGCCGACGCTCGCGCTGCCGCTCGCGAACGTCGCCACCACCACCGTGATCCTGTCCCGGTTCGCAGCCGCCCTCCGTGCACGGCGCGACGACGACCTCGGCGACGACTGGTGAGCCGGCGGGTCGGCCTGGTCACCGACTCGAGCGCGCAGCTGGGGCACACCCGCGCCCGTCGTGCGCAGATCGCGGTCGTGCCCGTGACGGTCGTCGTCGACGGCGACCCGGCCGCCGAGGTCGACGTCGACCTCGACGCCTTCGATGCGCGGCTCGCAGCGGGGGCCGACGTGACCACCGCCACCCCGGGCCCCGGCGCATTCGCAGACGCGTACGAGCGCCTCGCGGGCGACGGTGCGCGGGAGGTGATCTCCCTCCACCTCGACGAGCGGTTGTCGGGCGTCGTCGCCGCGGCCAGGCTCGGAGCCGAGGCCGCTCCCGTGCCCGTGCACGTCGTGGACACGCGCCAGGTGAGCTTCGGCGTGGGCCTCTGCGCTCTCCAGGCGCGGCGGGTGCTCGACGGGCGGGGCGGCTCGACCGCGGCGATCGCCGCGGCTCGTCGTCTGTCGACACGTCTCCGCAACGCGTCCTTCGTCGCCGCCCCGTCGTCACCCGGGCGGATCGACGCCCGGGACGCCCTGATCACCGTCGTCGAGGGCGCGACGACCGTGATCGACGCGGGCGTGGACGCGCGCGCGGCGCCCGAGCGGCTGGCGGCGCTCGTCCTCTCCGGCCCCGGCCCGTTCGGGGTCGCCGTCGGTCACGCCGGCCCGGAGGCGCGCGACGGGGCGGATGCGCTCGCCCGTCTCCTCGAGGGGGCGCCCGCGGTGGAGGGCGTCCTCCGCTACCGCGTCGGCCCGTCCGTCAGCGCGCACACCGGCCCTCGAGCCTTCGGATGCTTCTGGTGGCCGTCAGACGAGGCCGATCCGGAGGCCCGCCTAGACTGACTCGCTCATGGACGACGGTCGCGCACGGTCGCTCGAGCAGTCCGCGTCGGACGCCACCGGCTGTACGCGCTGTGCGCTCGCCGAGGGGAGGACGCAGGTCGTCTTCGGCTCCGGCGACCCGGACGCCGACCTGATGCTCGTCGGCGAGGCCCCGGGGTTCCACGAGGACCGCCACGGGGCGCCGTTCGTCGGCGAGGCGGGGCAGCTGCTCGACCGCCTCCTCGCCGGGATCGGGCTCGACCGCGACGACGTGTACGTGACGAACACGCTCAAGTGTCGGCCGCCGGGCAACCGCGACCCTCAGCCCGACGAGATCGCCGCCTGCGAGCCCTACCTCTTCCGGCAGATCGAGCTCGTGCGGCCCGCTGTCGTCGCGACGCTCGGGAACTTCGCGACGAAGCTCCTGTCGGGCCGGCCCGACGGGATCACCCGGGTGCACGGCCAGGAGCTCGAGCTCGTGCTGGGGACGACACCGGTGCTCCTCTACCCCCTGTACCACCCGGCGGCCGCGTTGTACACGCCGTCGATGTTGCGCGTGCTCGAGACCGACTTCGCGCGCATTCCCGACCTGCTCGGGAGAGACCGGGGGCCGGTCGAGGACGCACCGGCGGCCACCCCGGACACCGCGATCCCGCCCGGCCCACGCGAGACGGCGGGGGCACCGCTGCAGCTCGGCCTCTTCTGAGCATGGTCGAGCTGACCTCCGCGTCCGCGGTGGAGACCGAGGAGGTGGCGGCGGTGATCGCGCGCCGCCTCCGCGTCGGCGACGTCGTCGTCGTCTCGGGGGAGCTCGGCTCGGGCAAGACGACCTTCGTGCGGGGCGCGGCGCGCGCCCTCGGCGTCGGCGGGCCGGTGACGAGCCCGACGTTCACGATCGGTCACCGCTACACGGGCGCGGTCGACGTCTCCCACCTCGACCTCTTCCGGTTCCGGGGCCTCTCCGCTGCCGAGTGGGGCGATCTGGAGCCGTACTTCGACGACGCCGTCGTCTTCGTCGAGTGGCCGGAGGCGGGCGAGGACGCCCTGCCCCGGCCCCGCCTCCGCGTCCGGCTCGAGCACGGCGGGGGCGACGTCAGGCGCATCCGCTTCGACACGGACGACCCGTCGTTGCTAGAAGGACTCGAGCGTGCTGATTCTCGCGTTCGACACGGCGACTGACGTCGCGACCAGCGCGCTCGTCGCCGACGGTGACGTCCTCGGTGAGCGCGTCTCCACGGCCCGTACCGTGCTCGAGGACGTGGACGCGCTGCTCCGGGGGCGATCACTGGGGCCGGTGCACGTCGACGGCATCGTCGTCGGGATCGGCCCCGGGAGCTTCACGAGCACGCGGATCGGGATCGCGATCGCCCGTGGGCTCGCGCTCGCCCACGGCACGCCCGTCGCGGGCGTCTCGACGCTCGACGCCCTCGCCGCGGGCGCGCCGGGCGCGCTGCCCGTGATCGATGCGAAGCGGAGGGAGGTGTTCGTGCCCGGCCCCCGGGTCGTCGATCCCGCCTCCCTCGAGGTCGCGCCGGGGACGCTCTGCGTCGGCGACGGGGCCCGCCGCTACCGCGACACGCTCGAGCGCGCCGGAGCCGTCGTGCCTCCCGACGAGAGCCCGCTGCACCTCCCACGGGCGAGCCTGCACGCGCGTCTCGCGGGCGCGTTCGGCGGGGCGGAGCTCGTCCAGCCCGTCTACGTCCGTGTCCCCGACGTCGATCGGGCGTCCGCGTGACCGTCGTCACCCGCAAGCTCGAGCTGGCCGATCTCGACGAGATCGAGACGATCGAGCGGGCGTCGTACCCGGCCCCGTGGTCGCGCTCGATGTTCGCGAGCGAGCTCGCGAAGCCGAGCTCCCTGTCGCTGGCGGCCGTCGACGACCACGGGCGGCTCGTCGGGTACCTCGTCCTGTCGCGCTTCGTCGACGCGTGGCACGTGATGAACCTCGCCGTCGACCCGGCCTGGCGTCGCCGTGGGATCGCCTCGATGCTCCTCGAACGGCTCTTCGAGCTCACCCGCGACGACGTCCGGCGCGGGTACACGCTGGAGGTCCGCGTCTCCAACGTCGCCGCGATCCGCCTCTACGAGCGGTTCGGGTTCCACTCGAAGGGCATCCGGCGCAGCTACTACACGGACAACCGGGAGGACGCACTGATCATGTGGCGTGACCTCGACCGGGTCGGGGAGGCGGTGCACGGGTGACCGACGACGGCGCGCTCCTCCTCGCGGTCGAGACGTCGTGTGACGAGACGGCCGCCGCGCTCGTCACGCGGGACGGGGCGATCCGCTCCTCGATCGTCTCCTCGCAGGCCGCGCTGCACGCCCGCTACGGCGGGGTCGTCCCCGAGGTCGCCTCGCGTCGGCATCTCGAGCTCGTCGCACCGGTGGTCGAGGAGGCGCTGGCGGAGGCGGGAGCGACGCTCGACGACGTCGACACGGTCGCCGTCACGCAGGGGCCGGGGCTCGTCGGCGCGTTGCTCGTCGGGCTGTCCTTCGCCAAGGCGCTCGCCTGGGCGCGCGAGCTGCCGCTCGTCCCCGTCGACCATCTCCACGGGCACGTCGCGTCGCTGTTCCTCGCACCCGACCCGCTCGAGCCGCCGTTCGCCTGCCTGCTCGCGAGCGGCGGGCACACGCAGGTGCTCGCCGTGCGCGACCACGATCGCGTGGAGCGGCTCGGGACGACGCTCGACGACGCCGCGGGCGAGGCGTTCGACAAGGGGGCCCGCCTCCTCGGGCTGGGATATCCGGGAGGAGCGGCGATCGACCGGCTCGCCGCCGACGGCGACGCCGACGCCTACGCCTTCCCGGTGGCGCGGGTGGCCGGGCTCGACTTCTCGTTCTCCGGTCTCAAGACCGCGCTCCTCTATGCCGTGCGTGACCTCGACGAGGCCGAGCTCGACCGTCGCCGAGCCGACCTCGCGGCCTCCTACCAGCGCGCGATCGTCCATGCCCTCGTCGCCCGAGCGGAGGAGGCGATCGAGCGCACCGGGCTCGATCGCATCGCCGTCGTCGGTGGAGTCGCGGCGAACTCGGAGCTGCGCTCGGCGCTCCCCGGCGCCGTCTTCGCCCCGCTCGCCCTGTGCACCGACAACGCGGCGATGATCGCCTCCGCCGCGCGCTTCGTCCCGTCCGTTCCCCCACCCGGCTACCTTGGGCTCGATGCGTACTCGTCGGCGACGTGACGTCTCGCTCGCGGCGATGCTCGCCGCGCTCGCCCTCCTTGCCGCCGGCGCAGCCGCACGGACGGGCGAGGCCCCTGGAGGCGCGGAGGGGTGGCAGGGCCTTCTCGGGGCCCGCCCCGCGCCGCAGCTCGGCGACCGCTCGATCGTGGTGCTGAGGGCGCCGTCCCTCGCCGGTCGTGTGCGCCGCGCCGGCGGCACGGCGACCGAGGCGCAGATGAAGGGGTGGACGAGGGCCGCGCGCGACGCACAGGAGCGCATCCTCACGCTGCTCGCGTTCCGCGGCGCCCCGATCGAGCCGGAGCACTCGTACGTCCGCCTCTTCAACGGGTTCGCGGCCCCGCTCGACGCTCGTGCGCTCGCGGTCCTCGGACGCGCGAAGGAGGTGGTCGGCGTCTACCCGGTGCGCGCCGCCTACCCGGCGGCCGAGACGCGCTCCGTGCTCGCGACCGATGCGTTCGCCCCCGGGAGCGGGCGGCGTGCCGATATCGCGGTACCCGGGCTCGACGGCTCCGGCGTCGAGATCGCCCTGCTCGACACGGGCGTCGACCTCGATCACACGTACATCCGTGACAGCCTGCTGCCCGGGATCGACATCGTCGACCCGGGTGGCGATGCGGGTGCAGCCGAGAACCCCACGCAGCCCGGGCGCTCCGAGCGCCACGGCACGGAGCTCGCCGGGCTGATCGTCGGTGAGGACGGCCCCGCCGGTCTCCACGGGGTGGCGCCGAAGGCGTTCGTGCGCCCGATCCGCGTCGCCGGCTGGCAACCCGACGCGACCGGCGACGTCGCCGTCTACTCGCGCTCCGACCAGGTCCTGGCGGGGCTCGAGGCGGCGGTCGACCCGGACGAGGACGGCGACGCCCACGACGCCGCGCGGATCGCCCTCGTCGGCGTCGTGCAGCCGTATGCGTCGTTCGCCGACGGGCCGCTCCAGCGCGCCGTCACCGGTGCGCTGGCCCTCGGCACCCTCGTCGTCGCGCCGTCCGGCAACGACGGCCCCGCCGGCCCGAGCTTCGGCAGCCTGGGGGGCCCGGGTGGCGTGCCGGGAGCGCTCGCGGTGGCGGCCGCGGACTCGCGGCGCACGAGCCCCGTCGTGCACGTGCTGCTCCGCAGCGGTCTCGGTGTCCTCCTCTCCGGGAAGCAGCCGCTCGGAGGCGCCGTGCTGCCGCAGGAGGCCGTGACGGCCCCGGTCGCCGCGCTGCCGGCGCGTGCGACGGCGGTCGTCGGCGGTGCCGGCGGCGTGGAGCGCCAGTTCGAC
>NZ_DBNHWK010000042.1:0-58328 GCF_057140465.1 Gaiella sp. | reverse complement strand
GCGCCGCGGGCGCCCGGCGACGACGCATCGGCCGCAGACGGTGCAGGTGCCCGCCGCTCCGCGTAGGCTTTGTCCCCTCAATGGCGGCCGAGCCTGCAGACGTCCGCGTCGACAACGTCGTCAAGCGCTTCGACGAGCTCGTGGCGGTGGACGGCATCTCGCTCGAGATCCCGCGCGGGTCGTTCTTCGCGATGCTCGGCCCCTCGGGCTGCGGCAAGACGACGACGCTGCGCATGATCGGCGGCTTCGAGGAGCCGACGTCGGGCGCGATCTACCTCGGCGACCAGGACGTCGTGGGCCTGCCGCCGTACAAGCGCGACGTGAACACCGTCTTCCAGAGCTACGCGCTGTTTCCGCACATGACGATCCGCGACAACGTCGCGTTCGGGCTGGAGCGGCGCAAGGTGTCGAAGGACGAGATCAAGAAGCGCGTCGACGAGATGATCGAGCTCGTCGGGCTCGCCGGCCGCGGCAACGTGAAGCCCCGGCAGCTGTCGGGAGGCCAGCAGCAGCGTGTCGCGCTCGCGCGGGCGCTCGTGAACCGGCCGCGCGTGCTGCTGCTCGACGAGCCGCTGGGAGCGCTCGACCTCAAGCTGCGCAAGCAGATGCAGCTCGAGCTGAAACGCATCCAGCACGATGTCGGCATCACCTTCGTGCACGTCACGCACGACCAGGAAGAGGCGATGACGATGGCCGACCAGATCGCCGTCATGAACCTCGGACGGATCGAGCAGCTCGGGTCGCCGACCGAGCTGTACGAGTCGCCGCAGACGGCCTTCGTCGCCGGGTTCCTCGGCACGTCGAACCTGCTCGAGGGTGCGGTCGTCAACGGCGGTGTCGTCCGGCTCGCGAACGGCGTCGAGGTGCGGGCGGACGTCACCGGAGTCTCGGGCGAGGTCGCGATCGGCGTCCGCCCCGAGAAGGTGCAGCTCGGCGGCGCCGGCACGAACCGTCTCGAGGGTCGCGTCCGCGAGACCGCCTACGTCGGCGTCGCGACGGAGATCGTCGTCGAGACGCCGGCCGGCGACATCACCGTCTTCCACCAGAACGCCGAAGCCGGGGGCGTGATCCCGGCCGGAGGCTCGCAGGTCACCGTCAGCTGGAGCCCCGAAGCCACGTTCGTCGTCGAACGAGAGGAAGAGGAGGCACGCACATGATCAACCGACCGCTCACCCGTCGAACGCTGCTCCAGCGTGGGGCTGCGGGCGTCACGATCCTGTCGCTCCCCGGGCTCCTCGCCGCCTGCGGCGGCGACGGAGGCGGCGGTGGCGACGACGAGGTGAAGGACGTCCTGAACTTCGCGAACTGGCCGCTGTACATCGACATCGACGAGGACACGAAGGAGCGTCCGACCCTGAACAAGTTCACCGAGGAGACGGGCATCACGGTGAACTACTTCGAGGAGATCAACGACAACGCGACGTACTTCGCGAAGGTGCAGGGCCCGCTCTCGCAGGGCCGCGGGATCGACCGCGACATCTTCGTGTTCACCGACAACTCGCGCTTCCCGTCGCTCCTGATCGAGAACGGCTGGGTCGAGAAGCTGAACAAGGACCTGATCCCGAACATCGAGAACCTGATCCCCGCCCAGCAGAGCCCGCCCTTCGACCCGGACCGCGAGTACTCGCTGCCGTGGCAGTCGGGCATGACCGGCATCGCCTGGAACCCGAAGGTCTCGGGTGGCGACGTCACGTCGATCGAGCAGTTGCTCACCGACCCCAAGCTCAAGGGCAAGGTGACGATGCTGACCGAGATGGCCGACTCGATCGGGCTCGTGATGCGGCAGAACGGCGACGACCCGACCGAGGTCACGGACGAGACGTTCGACAGTGCGATCGCGACGATCCAGAGCGCCGTCGACAGCGGGCAGATCCGCCGCTTCACCGGGAACGACTACGCGGAGGGGCTCTCGGGAGGCAGCATCGCCGCCGCCGTCGCCTGGTCGGGCGACATCGTGCAGCTGCAGATCGACAACCCCGACCTGCAGTTCGTGATCCCCGACGCGGGCGGCATGATCTGGACCGACAACATGATGGTCCCGCTCGGCGGCAGCTCCGCCACCGCCTCGACGTTCATGAACTTCGTCTACGACCCGGTGAACCAGGCGCCGATCGAGGCCTACGTGAACTACATCCCGCCGGTCGAGGGGACGAAGGAGGAGCTGGCCAAGATCGACCCGGAGCTCGCGAACAACCAGTTGATCATCCCCGACGAGGCGACGCTCGAGAACGTCAGCGGGTTCGACTCGGCTGCGCTCAACAACGAGGACTACATCGAGAAGTGGCAGCAGGTGCTCGGCGCCTAGTCCGTCTCCGAGGGGTCTCCCCGATCGGGGAGACCCCTCGTTCCCTGCCCCGATTCGAAGCGAGCACCTAGGCGATGGGGAGGTTCCTCCACCGGCACAGGGGCGTCACGCCCTACCTGCTGCTCGCGCCGGGAATCGCCTGGCTCGCGGTCTTCTTCCTCGTCCCGCTCGCGTTCCTCGGCTACCAGTCGCTCCAGTCCGGCTCGCTCGGGAACTACTCGTTCACGTGGGAGTTCTCGAACTACACCGAGGCCTTCACCGACTACCGGGAGCAGCTCTTCCGCTCGTTCCTGTACGCGGGGATCGCGACCGTGATCGCACTCGCGCTCTCCTATCCGCTCGTCTACTGGATCGCGTTCCGCGGCGGGCGGTGGAAGAACCTGTTCCTGCTCTTCATCGTCGCGCCGTTCTTCGTCACGTACCTGATCCGCACGCTGGCCTGGCGGAACATCCTCGCCGACGATGGGGCGGTCGTCGGCGTGCTCCGCGATATCCACATCCTCGCGGACGACGGGCGCCTGCTCGCGACGTCGGTCGCCGTCGTCGCCGGCATCACCTACAACTTCCTGCCCTTCATGGCGCTCCCGATCTACGTCTCGCTGGAGCAGGTCGACCCGCGGCTGCTCGAGGCGGCGAAGGACCTCTACGCCAGCCCCGTGCAGTCGTTCCTCCGGGTGACGCTCCCGCTCTCGGCCCCCGGCATCGTCGCGGGGACGCTGCTCACGTTCATCCCCGCGGCGGGTGACTTCATCAACGCCCAGCTGCTCGGCACGCCGCAGCAGTCGATGCTCGGGAACGTGATCCAGTCGAAGTTCCTCGAGCTGATCGACTACCCGACGGCGGCGGCGCTCTCCTTCGTCCTGATGGCGACGATCCTCGTCGCGCTCCTCGTCTACGCGAAGGTCGTCGGCACGGAGAAGCTGACCGGATGACGAGCGTCCCCCAGACCACCGTGCCCGCGCGGCGCCGCGGCGCCGGCTTCAAGACGTGGCGGTTCGTCAAGCGCCACGTACTGACGGTGTACGCCATGCTCGTGTTCGCGTACCTGATGCTGCCGATCGCCGTCGTCGTGCTCTTCTCCTTCAACAATCCGAAGGGGCGCTTCAACTACGTGTGGCAGGGCTTCACGATCGACAACTGGCGCGAGTGGGACGCGATCCTCGGGCTCAAGGACTCGGTGATCACGTCGCTCGAGATCGCGCTGCTCTCGTCGCTCGTCGCGACCGCGCTCGGGACGCTCGTCGCCCTGGCGATCGTCCGCCACCACTTCCGCGGGCGCAGCTTCACGAACCTCCTCGTGTTCCTGCCGATGTCGACGCCCGAGATCGTGCTCGGCGCGTCGCTGCTGACGCTGTTCATCAACATGCGGATCGCGACCGGGTTCGCGACGATCTTCATCGCGCACGTGATGTTCGTGATCAGCTTCATCGTCGTCACCGTCAAGGCGCGCCTGATCGACTTCGACCGCCATCTCGAGGAGGCGGCGATGGACCTCGGCGCGAACGAGTGGACGACGTTCCGGAAGGTGACGCTGCCGTTGCTGGCGCCCGCGATCCTCAGTGCCGGGCTGCTCGGATTCGCGATCTCCGTCGACGACTTCGTGATCACGTACTTCAACTCCGGGCCGACGCAGACGTTCCCGCTGTTCGTCTGGGGCGCGGCGCGCGTCGCCGTCCCGCCGCAGGTGAACGTGATCGCGAGCTCGATCTTCCTGATCGCGGTGTCGGTCATGGTCGTCAACGTGATCGTCTCCGGCGTCCGCGCGGGCCGGGCGGAGCGGGCGGGGGCATGACCGCGACCGGGCTCGACCTCCAGCGCCTCGCCAAGGAGCACCTGTGGATGCACTTCACCCGCATGGGCGGGTACGCGGCCAGCGACGTGCCGATCATCGTGCGCGGCGAGGGCTGCTACCTCGAGGACGCGAACGGCAAGCGCTACCTCGACGCGCTCGCCGGCCTGTTCTCGGTCAACATCGGCTACTCGTACGGCGAGGAGATCGGGCAGGCCGCCCTCGAGCAGATGCGCGAGCTGCCGTTCTACACGAACTGGACGTACGCGCACCCGCGGGCGATCGAGCTCGCGGCGGAGGTCGCCTCGCTCGCACCCGCCGCGCTGAACCGGGTCTTCTTCGTCTCCGGCGGCTCCGAGGCGGTCGAGTCGGCGTGGAAGCTCGCCCGCCAGTACTACGTGGCACGCGGCGAGACCCGGCTCCGTGCGCACGTCGGCACCGTCCCCGAGCGCGACCACGACGCCGTCGTCGCGAACCTGCGGACGCCGCCGCGGCGCTACAAGGCGATCACGCGGCAGACGGCCTACCACGGCACCACCCTGGGCGCGCTGTCTCTGACCGGGATCCCTCCGATCCGCGCCCCGTTCGAGCCGCTCGTGCCCGAGGTGCGGAACATCTCGAACACGAACCGCTACCGGCGGCCGGCGGGCGAGACCGAGGAGGAGTTCACGGCGTCGCTGCTCGACGAGCTCCGCCGCACGATCGAGATGATGGGCCCCGAGACGGTGTGCCTCGTCCACCTCGAGCCGGTGCAGAACTCGGGCGGTGCGTTCACGCCCCCGGCCGGGTACTTCCAGGGCGTGCGGGCGATCTGCGACGAGTACGACATCCTGCTCTCCGCCGACGAGGTGATCACCGGATTCGGACGGGTCGGCGCGTGGTTCGCCTCCGAGCGCTACGACATCCGGCCCGACCTCATCACGTCGGCGAAGGGCCTCTCCTCCTCGTACGGAGCGATCGGCGCCGTGATCGCCGCCGACCGCGTCGTCGAGCCGTTCCTCGAGCAGGGCTCGATGTACTCCCACGGCATCACGTTCGGCGGGCACCCCGTGCAGTGCGCGGTCGCCCTCAAGAACATCGAGATCATGAAGCGGGAGGGGATCGTCGAGCACGTCCACGCGAGCGAGGAGCGCTTCCGCTCCAAGCTCGCGACGCTCCTCGAGCTGCCGCTCGTCGGCGACCTCCGCGGCGCCGGGTTCTTCTGGGCGCTCGAGCTCGTGAAGGACAAGGAGACGAAGGCGACGTTCGGCGACGACGAGTGCGAGCGCCTGCTGCGCGGCATCGTCTCCCCGGCGCTGTTCGAGGCCGGCCTCATCTGCCGCGCCGACGACCGCGGCGACCCCGTCGTGCAGATCTCGCCGCCGCTCGTCGCCGGCGAGGCGGAGATGGACTCGATCGTGGGCATCCTCGGCGACGTCCTCGCCGAGGCCGGCCGGCGCATGGGCCACTGACGCCGGCCGGGCGACGCCACCCGAGCGGGCACCGGGTCGGATCGCGGGCATCACCCGTTCTCGGCCGTCGGGCGAGCCGCTAGCCTGCGTCGCGGCAGGCACTCGAAGGGAGCAGCGTGGAACACGACGGATCGGTGGTGATCGCAACCGACCTGACCCGGCGCTACGGGGAGGGCGACACGGCGGTCGACGCCCTGAGGGGCGTCTCCGTGGACATCGCGCCGCAGCGCATGACGGCCGTGATGGGGCCCTCGGGCTCGGGCAAGTCGACGCTGATGCACATCCTCGCCGGGCTCGACCGGCCGACGACCGGTGCGGTCAGCATCGCCGGGACGGAGATCACGACGCTCGGCGACAACGAGCTCACGAAGCTCCGTCGCCAGCACATCGGCTTCGTCTTCCAGTTCTTCAACCTGCTGCCGATGCTGACGGCGCGCGAGAACATCGTCCTCCCCCTGAGGATCGCCGGGGAGACGCCCGACGAGCTGTGGTTCGACGAGCTGATCGCGAACGTCGGCCTCGCCGACCGGCTGTCGCATCGGCCGGCCGAGCTCTCGGGCGGCCAGCAGCAGCGGGTCGCGATCGCCCGCGCGCTCGTCTCGCGCCCGACCGTGCTCTTCGCAGACGAGCCGACGGGCAACCTCGACTCGTCGACCGGTGCCGAGATCCTCGAGCTGATGCGGCGCTCGGTCGAGGGCCTCGGACAGACGATCGTGATGGTGACGCACGAGGCGCGCGCGGCCGCGATGGCGGACCACGTGCTCTTCCTCGCCGACGGGAGGATCGTCCGGGAGGTCGGCCACGTCGATCAGCACGAGATCCTGAAGATCGTCGACGAGCTCGACGTCGGATGATCCGCTTCGCCCTCGGCGGGCTCCTCTCCCGCAAGCTGCGCACGGCCCTCACCGCGCTCGCGATCGTGCTCGGCGTGGCGATGGTGAGCGGGACGTACGTGCTCACGGACTCGATCGACAAGGCGTTCGACGCCGTCTTCTCGGAGATCTACCGCGACACGGACGCGACGATCACGGGCCAGACCGCGTTCGACCTCAGCGGCGGCAGCGGCGCGCTCGCGCCCACGTTCGACGAGTCGCTGCTCGACGACGTGCTCGCGCTCCCCGAGGTCGAGGACGCGATCGGCGGTGTCGGGAGCGAGTCGACCCAGCTGATCGGGGACGACGGCAAGGCGGTCGTGTACGGCGGGGCCCCCAACCTCGGCTTCAGCGTCGACCCGACGAAGGAGCGGTTCAACACGCTGACCCTCGTCGACGGGGCCTGGCCGGGGGCGGGGGAGATGGTCGTCGACGAGTCGACCGCCGGCAAGGAGGGCTTCGCCGTCGGTGCCGTCGTCGGCGTCCAGGCCGAGGGGAAGATCGAGAGGCTGACGATCTCGGGCCTCGTGCGCTTCGGCGCCGTCGAGTCGATCGGCGGCGCGACGCTCACGGGGTTCGACCTGCCGACGGCGCAGCGCCTCTTCGACAAGGAGGGGGAGCTCGACCAGATCCGCGTCGCCGGGAAGGACGGGGTCTCTCCGGACGAGCTCGTGTCGGCGATCCAGCAGATCCTCCCGCGCGGGACGCAGGTCCGGACGGGCGATCAGCAGGCCGTCGAGGACGCGTCCGAGACGAACGAGTTCATCTCGTTCCTCCAGCGGTTCCTGCTCGCGTTCGCGGGTGTCGCGCTGTTCGTCGGCGCGTTCGTGATCGCGAACTCGCTCTCGATCACGATCGCCCAGCGCACCCGTGAGTTCGCGACGCTGCGGACGATCGGCGCCTCGCGGCGGCAGGTGCTCGGCTCGGTCGTGCTCGAGGCGCTCGTCGTCGGCGTCGTCGCCTCGGTGATCGGCCTCTTCCTCGGCCTCGGCCTCGCGAGCGGGCTTTTCCGTCTCTTCGACGCCGTCGGCTTCACGTTGCCGAACAGCGGGCTCGTCTTCTACGTGCGCACGGTGATCGTCGCGATCCTCGTCGGCGTCGTCGTCACGCTGCTCGCGAGCCTCCGGCCCGCGATGCGCGCCACGCGCGTGCCGCCGATCGCGGCCGTGCGGGAGGGCGCGACGCTGCCAGAGGGCCGCTTCGCCCGCTTCCGGACGCCCGCCTCGCTCCTGCTCACCGCGCTCGGCTTCGGCCTGCTGGCCTGGGGGCTGTTCGGGGCCAGCGGGACGACCCAGGTCCTCCTCTCGATGCTGGTCGGCGCGCTCGTGATCTTCCTCGGCGTCGCGCTGTTCTCGGTCCGCCTCGTCGACCCCCTCGCCCGCGTGTTCGGCTGGCCGGCGGCGGTGCTCGGAGGGGCTCCGGGGCGGCTCGCCCGCGACAACTCCCGCCGCAACCCGCAGCGCACCTCGTCCACCGCCTCGGCACTGATGATCGGCCTCGCCCTCGTGACGCTCGTCGCCGTCCTCGCCGCCGGGATCGTGCAGACCTTCACGGGGGCCGTCGAGGACCTGTGGGAGGACGCCGACTACGCGATCACGGCGCAGAACAACTTCTCGCCGATCCCGATCGCCGCCGCCGAGGCGGTCGCCCGCAGCGAGAACGTCGAGTTCGTCGCCAACGTGCGCACGGGCGAGGCGCTCGTGCTCCGCAAGCCGCGCTTCGTGACCGCTGTCGACCCACCCGCGGCGGAGGTCTTCGCGATCGACTGGGTCGAGGGCTCGCCCGACGTCCTGCGCACCCTCGGGGCGGACGGCGCCTTCGTCGACGACGGCTTCGCGAAGGACAACGGGCTCCGGGTCGGATCGATGATCGACGTCACCGTGCCGAGCGGCAAGGCGAAGCTGTTCGTCGTCCGGGGCATCTTCGACCCGCCCACGGGTGGCTCGCCCTTCGGTGACGTGACCGTCTCGGTCGCGGCCTGGGACGCGCTCGTCGACCAGCCGCGCAACCTCTACTCGTTCGCGAAGATGGCCGGCGGCGTGTCCGCCGCGAACCAGAAGATCCTCGACGAGACGCTCGAGGGCTTCCCGAACGCGAAGGCGCAGACCCGCGACGAGTTCGTCGACAACCAGATCTCCGGCCTGTCGGCGGTGCTCAACATCCTCTACGTGCTGCTCGCGCTCTCCGTCGTCGTCAGCCTGTTCGGGATCGTCAACACGCTCGTCCTCACCGTCTTCGAGCGGACGCGCGAGATCGGGATGCTCCGTGCGATCGGCATGACACGGCGCCAGGTGCGCCGGATGATCCGCGCGGAGAGCGTGATCACGGCCCTCATCGGGGCGGCGATCGGGATCGTGCTCGGGATCGTCCTCGCCGGCCTGCTCATCGTCCGGGTCGAGTTCATCGACTTCGCGCTCCCGATCGGCCAGCTCGTGATCTTCGCGGTCGCCGCCGTGATCGTCGGCCTGATCGCCGCGATCTTCCCCGCCCGGCGCGCGGCCAAGCTCGACCCGCTGGAGGCGCTCCACTACGAGTAGACGCGCCGGGGTCGCGACGCCCTCCGTGCGGGCGCCCTGCCACGGAGTGATCCCTCGCGCCCCGACGGCCTCCCGCTGGCCCTCGCGCCCCGGGGCAGGAGACGCGCGAGCAGTGTCGCGATCGTCGCGGCAGCGGCGACGCCCCGGGCCGATCGTGAGCTCGCCGACGTCTCAGTCGAGCTGTCGGCGCGCCACGCCGTCGCGCTCGGCGGCCGCGGCGACGGCGCTCGCGACGGCCGGGGCGACGTCCCGGTTGAAGACGCTCGCGATGATGTGATCCGGGTCGAGCTCCTCGGGCGGGATCACGGACGCGAGCGCATGGCTCGCCGCGACCTTCATCCCCTCGGTGATGTCGCTCGCCCGGACGTCGAGCGCGCCGCGGAAGACCCCGGGGAAGGCGAGCACGTTGTTGATCTGGTTCGGGTAGTCCGAGCGGCCGGTCGCCACGACGGCGGCCAGGCCCTCGATCTCCTCGGGCGCGACCTCCGGCGTCGGGTTCGCCATCGCGAAGACGATCGCATCGGACGCCATCGTCCGTACGCCGTCGACGCTGATCGCCCCGGGCGCGGAGAGGCCGATGAACACGTCCGCACCCGCGAGCACGTCGTCGGCCGAGCCCTGCTCCGCGTCAGGGTTCGTGCGCTCGGCGTAGGCGGCCTTGACCGGCGAGAGGCCGGGCCGCCCCCGGTGGACGGCGCCCTCGCGGTCGCACCCGACGATCGTGCGTACCCCGGCGTGGAGGAGCACGTCGGTGACGGCGACGCCGGCGGCGCCGACGCCCGAGATCACGATCTTCACGTCCTCGAGCGACTTGCCGACGATGTGCAGCGCGTTCACGAGCGCGGCGAGGGTGACGATCGCCGTACCGTGCTGGTCGTCGTGGAAGACGGGGATGTCGATCTCGTCCCGGAGGCGCCGCTCGATCTCGAAGCAGCGTGGCGCCGAGATGTCCTCGAGGTTGATGCCGCCGAACCCGGGCGCGATCGCCTTCACGATCGCGACGATCTCGTCGGCGTCCTTCGTGTCGAGGCAGATCGGCCAGGCGTCGATGCCGCCGAACTCCTTGAACAGGACGGCCTTCCCCTCCATCACGGGCATCGCCGCCTCGGGCCCGATGTCGCCGAGCCCGAGCACGGCGGTGCCGTCGGAGACGACGGCGACCGTGTTCTGCTTGATCGTGAGGTTCCAGGCGGCGTCACGGGAGTCCGCGATCGCCTCGCACACCCGCGCCACACCGGGCGTGTACGCCATCGAGAGGTCGTCGCGGGTCTTCAGCGGGCTCTTCGGGTGGACCTCGAGCTTGCCGCCGAGGTGCATGAGGAACGTGCGGTCGGACACCTGGAGGACCTCGACGCCCTCGACGGCACGCACGCCCTCGACGATCCGGTGCAGGTGCTCCTCGTTGCCGGCCGCGACCGTGACGTCGCGGACCTTGTGGCGCGCCTCCACGCGGACGAGGTCGATCGCGCCGAGGAGCCCGCCCTCGTCGCCGATCGCCTTGGCCAGCCCGGCGAACGACCCCGGCGCGTTCGAGAGCCGCACGCGGATCGTGGCGCTGAACGAGGCGGACGGGTGGCTCATCGGTGCGGCGCCTCGACTGCCATGAGAGCATTGTCGCCCGCCACGCGGTGTAACGCGCCGACAACCGTCCGCGACCGACGCTCTGCGAGGATGAGGGCGTGAACCTCTTCAACCAGCTCGTCGAGTTGGTGTCGGACGCGTGGTGGACGTACCCGCTCGTCTTCCTCGTGTCGATGATCGACGCGTTCTTCCCGCTCGTGCCGAGCGAGTCGGTCGTGATCACGGCCGGCGTCGTCGCCGGGGCGGGCGACCTCTCGTTGCCGTTCGTGATCCTGTTCGCGGCGACCGGGGCGATCGTCGGCGACAACATCTCCTACGGCCTCGGCACCTGGCTCGGCGAGCACACGGTGAAGCGCCTCTTCCGCTCCGACAAGGCCCGGCACGGCTTCGAGTGGGCGGAGCGCCAGCTGGAGGTGAGGGGCTTCTACCTGATCGTCGTCGCCCGCTTCATCCCCGGGGGGCGGACGGCGGTGACGTTCGCGTCCGGGTACACGCACGGCATGACGTGGCGGCGCTTCATCGTCGCCGACGTCGTCGCGGGCCTGATCTGGGCGAGCTACGCGGCCTCGCTCGGGTACTTCGGCGGCAAGCAGTTCGAGGAGGCGCCGTGGAAGGGGCTTCTCCTCGCGTTCGTCGTCGCCGCCGGCCTCGCCGCGGCCGTCGAGCTCGTCCGCTGGCTGCGGGCCCGGCGCACGCCCGCCGTCGAGGCGGCATCCGAGACCGAGTCGACCTAGGCCGACGAGACCGGCCCCGTCGGCGGTGGGCCGCGCAGCCCGAGCGCCCGTGTGGCGGCGTGGAGGTAGGCGGCGGCCGCGAGCAGGACGACCAGGGCGAGGAGGCCGTGGAGGCCGTTCACCCAGCCTCCGCTCTCCTCGGTGTCGCCGAGCAGGACGACCTGGAGCACGGACAGCGCGAGGAACGCCGCCGCGAGCCCGAGGCTCCTCCATCTGCCCCACCAGGTGCCGACCGCTCCGACCACGATCGCGAGCTCCCCGAGGTGGACGAGCAGCGAGACGGCGCCGTGCATGTCGAGAGCGCCGTCACCCGCTCCGCGGACGTATGCGGCGATCGAGAACGCCTGGAGGAGGACACCGATCGCGACGACCACGGCGCCGACGAGGAGCAGCCACGCCCACCCGCGTCTCATCCGCGCGACTCTACGACGGCCTGCCGGCGGAGCGCAAGCCGCGCGGGGGCGTGCGGCGGCGTCTGTTACAAGGCACGCGTGCGACTCGTGGCGATCGGCGGGAGCGGGTACCTGGGGCGCGAGCTGTGCCGGGAGGCGCACGCCCGCGGCTGGGAGGTCGTCCAGGCCGGCCATGCGAGCGGCGTCGGCGTCCCCCTCGAGGTCCGCGACGGCGAGGCCGTCACGCGGCTCCTCGCCGACGCCCGCCCCGACGTCGTCGTCAACCTCGCGTACGTGCAGGACGGCCCGGATGCGTGGGGGACGAACGTCGACGGGGCCCGGCACGTCGCCACGGCCGCCGCCGCGCGGGGCTGCCGGCTCCTGCAGATGTCGACCGACGTCGTGTTCGACGGGCGCAAGGGGGCGCCCTACGTCGAGGAGGACGAGCCGACGCCGTGCACGGACTACGGGCGCTCGAAGGCGGAGGCGGAGCGGGTCGTCGTGGACGTCGATCCGGGCGCCCTCGTCGTCCGGGCCTCCCTGATCGTCGGCGGCCCCGGCCACGAGGCCTCGAGGCACGAGCTCGTCGCGCTCGACCGCGAGGCGACGTTCTACGACGACGAGATCCGCTGCCCGGTCCAGGTCACCGACCTCGCCCGGGCGCTCCTCGAGGTCGCCGTGCTCGACGTCGCGGGGCCGCTCCACGTCGCGGGCGCCGACGCCGTGTCGCGCGCCGATCTCGCCGAGCTGGTGCGCCGTGGGCCCGTGCGGCGTGCGCCGGCGCCCTCCGCGCGGCCACTCGACTGCACCCTCGACTCGTCGCGGGCGCGCGCGCTCCTGCGCACCGAGCTCCGCGGCGTCCGGGCCGTCTTCGCCCGATGCCGGTAGCAAGGTTGTGCCAAGGTCGCCGCAAGGCCGTTGCGAGATGATCGCCGTGTGGCGACCCTCCTCGTGCACGTGACGTGCGGCCCGGAGCAGCCGACCCGGGCGGCGCTCGCGTTCCTCGTCGCGAAGGCGGCGATCGACGAGGGGCACGACGTCTCGGTGTTCGTCGCGGGCGACGGCGTGCAGCTGCTCCGTCCCGAGGTGCGGGCGTCGCTCCAGGGGCTCGGCACCGGCGCGCTCGGGGAGTCCTTCGACGCCGTCCGCGCCGGTGGGGGGCGGATCTACGCGTCGGGGATGTCGAGCGCGGCCCGCGGGGTCGACGAGGCGACGCTGTCCGACGCGGGCGCCGACGCCGCCATGCCTGCGCGGCTCGTCGAGCTGGCGCTCGCCGCAGACGCCGTCCTCGCGTACTGACCCTCCCGGGCGCTGGGCCGCGAGGCGACCGGGCTCCCGCCGGTACGGTCTCGGGGTGAACCGCCTCGCGCGCGAGACGAGCCCGTACCTCCTCCAGCACGCCGACAACCCCGTCGACTGGTACGCATGGGGGGACGAGGCCTTCGCGCGCGCCCGCGACGAGGACAAGCCGCTCCTCCTCTCCGTCGGGTACAGCGCCTGCCACTGGTGCCACGTGATGGAGCACGAGTCGTTCGCGGATCCCGCGACGGCCGCCGTCATGAACGAGCACTTCGTCAACGTCAAGGTCGACCGCGAGGAGCGCCCCGACGTCGACGCGCTGTACATGGACGCGACGGTGACGATGACCGGAAGCGGCGGCTGGCCGATGACCGTGTTCCTCACCCCGGCCGGCGAGCCGTTCTACGCCGGAACCTACTTCCCGCCCGAGCCGCGCCACGGCATGCCGAGCTTCCGCCAGCTCCTCCGGGCGGTCGCCGCCGCCTGGGACGAGCGCCGAGACGACGTCGCCGAGCAGGCGCGGCGGTTCGTCGCCGTCCTCGAGCAGGGCGAACGACTCCAGGCGTCGGGCGAGCCGCTCTCCGCGGGGATCCTCACGGAGGCGGAGGAGCTGCTCGCTCGGGCGTACGAGCCCGCGTACGGCGGCTTCGGGCAGGCACCGAAGTTCCCGCCGGCGTCGAGCCTCGAGCTCCTGCTGCGGCGCGGCGGCGAGCATGCGCTCGGGCTCGTGCGCGGCACGCTCGACGGGATGGCGGCCGGAGGGTTCTACGACGTCGTGGGCGGCGGGTTCCACCGCTACTCGGTCGACGACCGCTGGCTCGTCCCGCACTTCGAGAAGATGCTCTACGACAACGCACTGCTCGCCTCGACGTACCTCCACGCCTGGGTCGTGACCGGGGCGCCGCGCTACCGGGAGGTGGTGGAGGAGACGCTCGACTACGTCCTGCGCGAGCTCGCCGTCGACGGCGGCGGCCTCGCATCCGCGCAGGACGCGGACACGGACGGCGTCGAGGGGCTCACGCACACGTGGACACTCGAGGAGGCCGCGGCAGCGGGGCTCGAGGCGTCGCTGCTCGTGCCGTTCGAGCACGGGCGGTCGATCGTCCGCGGCGTGCTCGCGCCCGAGCTCCGAGCGCGCCTGCTCGAGATCCGCAGCGCCCGCCCGCAGCCGCTCCGCGACGACAAGGTGCTCGCGTCCTGGAACGGGCTCGCGCTCGCCGCGCTCGCGGAGGCGGGCTTCCGCCTCGAGCGCCGGGACTGGCTCGACGCCGCGAAGGGCGTCGCCGAGTTCCTCCTCGGGCCGTTGTCCGGCGAGGACGGGAAGCTCCACCGCTCGTGGCGCGACGGCCGCACGAGCGGCGAGGGCTTCCTCGACGACTACGCGAACGTCGCGCACGGGCTGCTCGAGCTCCACGTCGCGACCGGGGAGGGACGGTGGCTGCGCGAGGCGCGACGGCTCGCACTGCGGGCCGTCGACCTCTTCTCCGACGAGGTGAACGGCGGCTTCTTCCTCGCGCCGCGCGACGGCGAGCGCCTCGTCGCCCGGACGAAGGACCTCCAGGACACGCCCGTGCCCTCGGGCAACTCGATGCTCGCCCACGTGCTCCTGCGCCTCGCCCGGATCTGGGGCGACGACGACCTCGAGCGACACGCGGAGGGCGTGCTCCGGCTGGTCGCGTCGCCGATGCGACGCGCCCCGACGGGCTTCGGCTGGGCGCTCTGCGCGCTCGACCTGAAGCTCGCCCCGCCTCGTGAGATCGCGATCTGCGGCGACCTCGAGGCGCCGGTCGCACGCGCCGCGCTCGCCCCGTTCCAGCCCGCTGCCGTCGTCGCCGTCGGGCCTGCCGAGGACGTTCCGCTCCTCGCCGGCAAGGGGCTCGTCGGAGGCCTGACCGCGGTCTACGTCTGCGAGCGGTTCGCGTGCCGCGCGCCGGTCACCGATCCCGGGGAGCTCGGCTGATGGAGCTGCGGCTGATGGTCGAGGGACAGGAGGGGGTGACGTGGGAGCAATGGCTCGCGCTGGCGCAGGCGTGCGAGGAGCACGGCGTCGGCGCGTTGTTCCGGTCGGACCACTACTCCTCGATCGTGCGGCCCGAGGAGGGCTCGCTCGACGCCTGGACGACGCTGGCGGCGCTCGCGGCCGTCACCGACCGGGTCCGGCTCGGGACGATGGTGTCCCCCGCGACCTTCCGGCACCCGAGCGTCCTCGCGCGCATGGCCGTCACGGTCGACCACGTGTCCGGCGGGCGGCTCGAGGTGGGGATGGGAACCGGGTGGTTCGAGGGCGAGCACGTCCGCAACGGGTTCCCGTTCCCCGACGTGCCGACACGATTCGCGCTGTTCGCCGAGCAGGTCGAGATCGTCGTCCGCTCCTGGACGGAATCGGCGTGGAGCCACGACGGGCGCCACTACGCGCTCGAGGGCCAGACCGCCCTGCCGCGCCCGGTGCAGCAGCCGCATCCGCCGCTGATCCTGGGCGGAAGCGCCGGTCGGCGGTCGGCCGCCCTCGCCGCGCGCTACGCCGCCGAGTACAACACGCCGTTCGCGTCGCCGGAGCAGTGCCGCGGGCGGCGGGAGGCGCTCGACCGCGCCTGCGCGGCGATCGGCCGCGACCCCGGGACGCTTCCACTGTCACTGATGACGACCTGCGTCGTCGGCGCCGACCGCGCAGAGGCCGACGAGCGCGTGGCGCGCGTACGGGCTGTCCTCGGCGACGACGCGGCGGACTTCGAGCCGCCGACCGACATCTGGCTCGTCGGCACCGTCGACGAGGTGGCGGAGCGGCTCGGCGCCTACGCCGAGGCGGGCGTCGCGCGCGCGTACCTCCAGCACCTCGACCATGCGGATACGTCGGCGGTGGAGACGATCGGCCGCGGGCTCGCGGCCGCTCTCTAGGTAGGCTCCAGCCCATGTCGACGACCGAACAGACCGGTGCGGAGGAGGTCGCGTGGGACCTCTCCGACCTGTACGAGGGAGCAGAGGACCCCGCGCTCGAGCGTGACGTCGTGGAGGCCGAGACGGCCGGAGCCGCGTTTCGCGAGCGCTACCACGGCGCCGTCGCCGGGCTCTCCGCCGCGGACCTCGCGGAGGCGGTCACGGAGCTCGAGCGGATCGAGTCGGTCTTCACGCGAGCCGGCTACTACGCGCACCTCAACTTCGCGACGAACATGGCCGACCCCGAGCGCGGCGCGCTCGTCGCGAAGCTGAACGAGCGCGGGGCCGCCCTCGACACCAAGCTCCTGTTCTTCCCGCTCGAATGGGCGGCCGTCGACGACGGGCAGGCGGACGCGCTCCTCGCGTCGCCCGAGCTCGACCACTGGCGGCACCACCTGCGCTCGTTGCGCAAGTACCGCCCGTACCTCCTGAGCGAGCCCGAGGAGCAGGTCGTCACGGAGAAGACCGTCACCGGCGGCTCCTCCTGGCGTCGCCTGAACGAGGAGCTGCTCGGCGCCCTGCGGGTGACGCTGGACGGGGAGGACGTCTCGCTGGAGACGGCGATGGCGCGGCTCTACGCGAGCGACCGGGGCCGTCGCAGCGAGGCGGCCGCCGCGATCACGGGAGCGCTCCAGCCGGGGCTCCGCACACGGACGTTCGTCTTCAACACGCTCCTGCTCGACAAGTCCGTCGACGACCGGCTCCGCGGCTACCCGACCTGGATCACGTCGCGCAACCTCGCCAACGAGACGACGGACGAGGCGGTCGAGGCGCTGATCGACGCCGCCGTCTCCCGGTACGACGTCCCGCAGCGCTACTACCGGCTGAAGGCCCGCCTGCTCGGGCTCGACCGGCTGTCGCACTTCGACCGCTTCGCGCCCGTGGCCGAGGACACGACGAAGACCTCGTGGAGCGACGCGCGCGCGATCGTGACGGAGGCGTACGCAGGGTTCTCCGACGAGACCGGCGACGTCGTCGAGCGCTTCTTCGCCGAGAGCTGGATCGACGCTCCCGTCCGGGACGACAAGCGGACGGGCGCCTTCTGCGCGACGACGGTCCCCGGCGTCCACCCGTACATCCTCATGAACTACACGGGCGACCGACGCTCGATCCTCACGCTCGCCCACGAGCTCGGGCACGGCCTCCACGGCGTGCTCGCGGGGCCCCTCGGCCTCTTCAACGCGTCGACGCCGCTCACCACGGCCGAGACGGCCTCGGTCTTCGGCGAGGCGCTCACCTTCAAGATCCTGCTCGCGGGCGAGGACGACCCGCGCCGCCGGCTCGACCTGCTCACCGGTCGGATCGAGGACGCGATCGCGACCACGTTCCGGCAGATCGCGATGAACCGCTTCGAGCACGCCGTGCACACGGAGCGCCGCGAGCGGGGCGAGCTCTCCTCCGATCGGATCGCCGAGCTCTGGCTGCAATGCCAGGCCCAGCTCTTCGCCGACTCGGTCGACGTCGAGGGCTACGACGCCTGGTGGAGCTACGTCGGGCACTTCGTCAACGTCCCGGGATACGTGTACGCGTACGCGTACGGGTACCTGTTCGCACTCGCCATCTACCGGCGCTACGAGCAGGAGGGGGACGCGATGGTGGAGCCGTACCTGTCGCTCCTGCGAGCCGGCGGGTCGAAGTCGCCGGAGGAGCTGGCGCAGATGGTCGGCCTCGACCTGGCCGACCCGGCGATCTGGGCCTCCGGGATCGACGCGTTGGCAGCCGAGCTCGACGAGGCCGAGCGCCTCGCGACCGAGATCGGCCTCGGCTCCTGACCCGGGGGGCGCCGCGCTCGCAAACTCCTGCGGAGCGCTGGCGTCAGTGGGTGTAGGCGAGTATGGTCGCCCATGACGACTGTCTCCAGGAGGAGTCCAATGCGTAGATACGTGGTGTCCGCGTTCGCGCTCGTCGCGGCGCTCGCAGTCGCCGTCTCGGCAACGACCGCGGCAGCGAACGAGACCGGGGTCACAGCGCGGACGGTCAAGATCGGCGGAACGTTCCCGCTCACCGGTCCTGCGTCGCTCTACGCGCCGATCCCGGTGGCGATGAAGGCGTACTTCTCGTACATCAACGCGCGGAAGGGCCCCGACGGCAAGCGCGGCGTCGGCGGCCGTCAGATCGTCTTCAGCGCACTCGACGACGGGTACAACCCGGCGAACACGGTGCAGCTGACGCGCAAGCTCGTCGAGCAGGACAAGGTGTTCGCGGTCGTCGGCACGCTCGGCACGGAGGTCAACCTCTCGATCCGGCCGTACCTCAACGCGCGCAAGGTGCCGCAGATCTTGAACGCGACCGGCGCCACGATCTGGGGGACGGATGCCGCGAAGTACCCATGGACGATCGGCTGGCAGCCGCCGTACGAGCTCGAAGGCAAGATCTACGGCCAGGCGATCGCGCGGAACAGCCCCAACGCGAAGATCGGCGTTCTCTACCAGAACGACGACTACGGCAAGGACATTCTCGGCGGGCTCAAGCGTGGGCTCGGCGGAAAGACGTCCAACATCGTCGCCGAGGAGCCATTCGAGGTGACCGCGACCTCGGTCGCGACGCAGATCGCCAAGCTGCGTGCGAGCGGTGCGACGGTGTTCGTGATCTTCGCCACACCGCGGCCGACGATCCAGGCGTACGTGATCGCGAAGACACTGGGCTGGAACCCGCCCGTGATCTACACGAACTCGGTCTCGGCGACCGACACGTTCCTGACCACGGCACAGCGTGCGGGTGCGGGGGCGCTGGTCAACAACACCTACTCGACGCAGTACACGAAGGACCCGGCGAATCCGATCTGGGACGACGATGCCAGCATGAAGCTCTACCGCGACATCATGTCGCGCTTCTATCCCAACGGGTCGAACGCGTCAGTGCAGGCGAACGGGCTGAACCTCTATGGGGTGGCTCTCGCCCACGCCTTCACGCAGCTCCTGTACAAGGCGGGCGCGAACCCGACGCGCGCCGGGCTGATGAAGGCCGCGCGCAGCTGGAACGAGCCGAACCCGTTCCTGCTCCCTGGCAACAGGCAGCTCACCAAGGCGAAGGATCAGTTCCCGGTCGGTTGCTTCCAGATCGTGAAGTTCACCGACGGCACGTTCAAGGCCGTCTCGAAGCTCAAGTGCGGGTCGAAGACCACCGGCCTCTAGGCCGCGCACAGCACACGACGTGATCGTGAGGGCCGGCTCGAGCCGGCCCTCACGCTTCTCTTGTCCGCCACAACCTCCGAAGAAGCGGCGCTCATGCCGCCGCCGGTGCCACGACGGCCGCGCGAGCAGTCAGCGCCGGGGTCGGTACTGGCTCCAGTAGCGCTCCATCGTCGTCAGCCGCGTCGACGCGTGCACCGGGTCGAGCGGCGCGACGTTGACCGCCCGCACGATCCACTCGTCACCGATGTCGAGCACGTTCACGCACCCGGGCGCCTGCTCGAAGTGCCCGAGGAAGATCCGCTCACCGGTGAGGGCCCACGAGAGGATCGCGCGGTTCACGGCGCCGTGGGCGACGACGAGGACGGTGTCCCAGGCGTCGTCGGCGACGAGGCGGCCGAGCGCCGGGACCACGCGATCGAGGAGCGCCCCGATCGTCTCGCCCCCGAGGAACCGCTTCTCCAGCGGCACGACTCCGCGGAAGGCGTGCACGAAGGTCTCCTCCAGCTCGTCCGGAGGGATCGACGACAGGCGGGCGCCCTTGATCTCCTGCAGCTCGGGCCACACCTCGATCTCCGACCGCGGCGCGACGAGCTGCGCGGTCTCCATCGTCCGCGGCAGGCCGCTCGCGATCACGCGGTCGACCGCGACTCCGGCGAGCAGCTCGCCGGCCGCCTCCGCCTGCCGGACGCCGTCGGCCGTGAGCGACACCGCATCCGGGGGCACGGGGCGGCCGTCGGCGTCGAAGTACGCCACCTCGCCGTGGCGCATCAGGTAGAGGCGGCGCCGCATCTCAGGGGTAGCGCTCGAGCGCCCTCGGGCTCGCCACGGCCAGCCGCGCCTCGACCTCGGCACGGAGCTCGGCGAGGTCGGCGGCGCCCGTGCCGTGCGCCCGGATCGCGCGTGCGAGCGTCGGGTCGCGCTCCTCCCGCTCCGGCGACTCCCGCTCGACGATCGTGAGCGCGTTCATCGCGACGAGCGTCCGGAAGCGGGCACGATGGTCGTCGAGCCGCGGCAGGATCTCGCCCTCGAGGAACTCGCGGACGGCGGTCGCGAGCTCGCCGGCGGACGGGCGATCGTGCACGACACCGGCGGGTGGTGCGGCCCTGTGCGGCTCGCGGCCGTCGATCCGGGCGATCAGGTCGAGCAGCTCGAGCTCCTGCTCCGCCGCCAGCCGGCCGAGGATCGCGAACTCGACGCTACGGTCCTCGCCCGACAGGTGGCGGCGACCCTGGTTGAGGCACCCGACGGCCCACTTGCAGTTGCCGAGCACCTCCCATGCGTCGAGCTCGGCCGGCGAGACCTCGACGCCGGTCAGCTCGGCGTAGCGCGCGAGGTACGGCTCGACGTCGCCGATGCCGCCGAGGCGCCGGTCGTCGGCGCCGAAGCGCCACGCGCGGACGACCGGCCACGAGAGGTCGTCGAGGGGGTCGCCGACGTGCGCGAACTCCCAGTCGAGCACCGCGACGAGCCGGCCGTCGTCGATCGCGATGTTCCCGATCCGGAAGTCCCCGTGCGCGACCACCGGCGCCCGGCCGGGCGCGGCGCGCTCCCGGAACCACGCCAGGCCGTACTCGATCGCGGGGTGGGGCTCGCCGACCACGTCGAGCTCTCCCTGCAGGCTCGCCACGGGATCGGGCTCGGGGAGGAACGGCACGCGCTCGCGGGCGATCGAATGGATGAGGGCGAGCTCCTCCGCCAGTCGCAGGTCGAGCCCCGCGGGCGGGTCGCGAACGATCCGGCGACCGATCGTCTCCCCGCCGACGAACTCGACGACGAACGCCTCGCGCCCGTCGAGGTCGCCCAGGTATGCGATCGGCCGAGGGACGGTGACGCCGGCCTCGCGCGCGGCGACGAGGAGGTCGAACTCCTCGCGGAGCGACAGCGTGTGCCCGTGGATCACGCCGCCCATCGCGCGTCGCACGAAGAGCCGCCGTCCGTCGGCGGTCTCGACCTCCCAGGCCTCCTTGGACGCACCCCCCGGGAGCAGGCGTGCGCGATCGACTCGCGAGCCGAGGACGTCCTCGAGCGCCTCGTTCACAGCACGAGCTCGGCGGCCAGCCGGAGCGCCTCCGGCTGCCTCGCCTGCAGGATCAGCGTCGTCACGCCGCATGCGCGCCAGGCCTCGAGCCGGTCCGCGATGCGGGAGCCGTCGCCGACGAGCGCGATCTCGTCGACGAGCTTGTCGGGCACGGTCGCGATCGCGTCGCCTCGCTGCCCGCCGAGGTACAGCTCCTGCACGCGTGCCGCCTCGGCCTCGTAGCCGTACCGGCAGGCGAGCCGGTTGTAGAAGTTCTGCCCGCGGGCACCCATGCCCCCGATGTAGAGCGCGAGCAGCGGCTTCAGGAACTCGCGGGCGGCCGCGACGTCCTCGGCGACGACGATCGGGACGAGCGGCGCGAGGTCCCAGTCGTCGGGCCTGCCGCCACGCCGGGCGAAGCCCTCCTCGAGGCTCGGGGCGTGCACCTCGCCGAACCGCTCCGGCGAGAAGAAGATCGGCAGCCATCCGTCGGCGATCTCGGCCGCGAGGGCGACGTTCTTCGGGCCGATCGCGGCGAGGGAGATCGGCACCGCCGGGCGCAGGGGGTGGAGGATGATCTTGAGCGGCTTGCCGAGCCCGGTCGTCCCCGGGCCGCCGTAGGGGATGTCGTAGTGCTCGCCGTGGTGCTCGAGCGGGACCTCGCGCCGCAGGATCGTGCGCACGATCTCCACGTACTCCCGCGTCCGCACGAGCGGCTTGCCCCACGGCTGCCCGTGCCAGCCCTCGGCCACCTGCGGGCCGGACGTGCCGAGCCCGAGGAGGGCGCGCCCGCCCGAGAGCAGGTCGAGCGTGGCCACCGTCGCGGCCGTCGTCGCGGGGGAGCGGGCGGGCATCTGCATGATCGCGGCGCCGACGCGGACGCGCTCGGTGCGGGCGGCGACCCACGCCATCGGCGTCACCGCGTCTGCGCCGTACGCCTCCGACGTCCACACCGAGTGGAAGCCGAGCCGGTCCGCCTCCTCGGCGAGCGCGACCGCGGACACCGGGTCGTCGTATCCGAGTTGCAGTCCCAGGCGCATGTGCACGATCCTACTCGTGGTGACGTCCTCGCTCTTCCCACCCGAGTACCTCGAAGCCCGCGCCTCGTACCGGGCCTTCATGGAGGAGCACGTCTACCCGCAGGAGCACGCGCTCGATCGGGAGGACGACGACGCTGCCGTCCTGCTCGCGGACCTCCAGCGGCGCGCCCGCGGCTCCGGGCTGTGGGCGCCCCATGTGCCGCCGGAGGCGGGCGGCACCGGCGAGGGCTTCCTCTACTACGCCTGCCTCAACGAGGAGATCGGCCGCTGTCACTGGGCCCAGCTCGTGTTCGGCTGTCAGGCCCCGGACGCGGGCAACGCCGAGATCCTCCACCAGTTCGGGACCGGCGACCAGCACCGGCGGTTCCTCGCGCCGCTCGTGGCCGGCGAGGTGCGGTCCTTCTTCTCGATGACCGAGCCCGAGGTCGCGGGATCGGACCCGACGACGTTGCGCGCCCGCGCCGTCCGCGACGGGGACGAGTGGGTGATCGACGGCCGCAAGTGGTACTCGACGGGAGCCGAGGGCGCCGGCTTCGGGATCGTGTTCGCGATCACGGACGCCGACGCCGAGCCGCACCGCCGGGGGACGATGATCCTCGTCCCGGCCGACACCCCCGGCGTGGCGATCACGCCGACGGTCGTCATGGGGCACACCGGGCGCGGCTGGAACACGCACTGCGAGGTCTCCTACAGCGGTGTCCGCGTCCCGGTCGAGAACACCCTCGGCGGCGTGGGGGAGGCGTTCCTGATCGCCCAGAAGCGACTCGGGCCGGGTCGCATCCACCACGTGATGCGGTGGCTCGGGCAGATGCAACGCGCGTTCGAGCTGATGTGCCGCTACGCGCTCGAGCGCGAGGCCTTCGGCGGCCCGCTCGCCGACAAGCAGACGGTGCAGAACTGGATCGCCGACTCCGCCGCCGAGATCCAGGCCTGCCGGCTGCTGACGATGGACGCGGCGGCGAAGATCGACACCGGCGTCGACGCCCGGGTCGAGATCTCGCTGCTGAAGTTCAGCGCCGCCCGCGCGCTCGTCGACGTGATCGACCGCGCGATCCAGGTGCACGGCGGCCTCGGCCTCACCGACGGCACGCCGCTCGCCGGCATGGCGATGCGCGCCCGCGCGGGACGGATCTACGACGGCCCGGACGAGGTGCACCGGATGGTCGTCGCGCGCCGGATCCTGAAGGCGTTCCGGGACGGCGACGGCTACACGTTCGCCTGACCGTCGGCCGTCGCGCGGTCGGCGCCGCTCAGGGTGCGAGCGACGGCGGCGGGGCGAGGCGCTCGCCGTCGGCGGCACGCGGGCCCGGCACGTTTCCGAAGCGGAACGCGATCGGCTCCCGCCCTGGTTGCACGACGAGCGCCCGACCGGTGCCCTCGGTGGTGAGGAGGACGTGAACGGCGTCGGCGACCTCGGCCGCCGTCAGCAGCGGGAAGCCCGCGTCGGCGAGGCGCGCCCGGACGGGAGCGGTGACCATCGGCGTGTCGACGATCCCCGGGCAGACCGCGTCGATCGTGATCCCGCGCCTCGCCAGGGCCGGTGCGGCGCTACGGACGAAGCCGACGACGGCGTGCTTCGTGGCCGCGTACACGGGGTCGTCCGGCATCGCCGTGAGCGCGGCGAGCGAGGCGGTGCAGACGATGCGCCCGCCGGGGTGCATGACGGCCGCGAGCCTGCGCACGCCGAGCACGACGCCGTCCACGTTCACGGCGACGGCGCGCCGGTACCCCTCGAGCTCGAGGTCGGCGGGATCCTGCGGCCCGCCGAGGACGCCCGCGTTGAGGCACGCGACGCCGACGGCGCCGACGCGATCCCAGTGCTCCGGGTCGGAGACGTCGAAGCCCGTCTCGAGGTCGAGCACGTCGACCTCGTGCCCCTCGTCGCGCAGGCGCGCGGCGAGGGCGGCGCCGATTCCCGACGAGCCCCCCGTGACGATCGCGGTGGCCACGGGGCTAGCCTCACCGATCGAGCCCCGGTCGCGCAACGTCAGGCGTCGGCGGGCGGCAGCACGTACACGTGGGCCGCGAGCGGCGCGAAGGAGTCGGTGAGCACGCCCCCGGCCGCGGTCACCGTCCTGCCCTCCCCGAGCACGGAGAGCGACCGGGCGCCGGCACCCGCGACCGAGAGCCGGGCCGTCGTGCTCTCGCGGGCGGCGTTGACGGCGGCGACGACGGTCGTGCGGCCGTCGGTCCACGCACCGACGCGCACGGTCGCGGGGCCGCCCACGAGCTTCGCGTCGACGCGGCGCCCGAGGAGGGACGGCGCGAGCACCGCCGTCTCCTCGGCGACGCGGCGGATCGCGCCCTCGACCTGCGCCGTCCACGCGGCGGGGAACCAGCCGAGGCCGACCGCGCCCCCGATCACGGCGAGCCACGACTCGGCGCGCACCGTCTCGGGCGTCACCTCCTGCCCCGGCGTCTCCCGGCACTTCATCTCGGTCGCCTCGATCCACTGGAACGTCGGCTTGCCCGCGGCGAGCTGCACGAGCTCGCGCTGTGCGAGCTCGACGTCGACGAGCCGACCGCGCTGGCACCACTCCTGCAGCGGGTAGAGGTCGAAGCCGATCACGTCGGCGCGCGCGACGAGCCCCGGGTACATGCCGCGGCCCGCCGGGAGCGGGTCGGCTCCGGAGTAGAAGTGGTTCGTGAGCGTGAGGAACGTCGGGCTGCGCGGGGCCGGGGGCAGCATGTCGCCGGTGATCCCGCGTCCGTCGGGCTCGTCCGGGTAGAACCAGCCGATCAGGCCGAGCCCGTCCGTCGGCTCGTCGCTCTCGGCGCCCGCCGACAGCGCGCGGCCGTCGAGGACGCTCAGCTGCTCGACGAGCCCGCCGCACGGGTTGAGCGCGAGCAGCGTGATGTCCGCGGCGAGCGCCGTGTCGACGTGATGCGAGCAGAGCCCGTAGGTCATGAGCGGGAACCAGGGCTGTCCCGCGAGCTGCAGGACGCCGCCGCCGGTGGAGGCGGTGATCGGGCCGGTCACGGTCGGCGTCGTCACGTCGACGGACGTCTCCGATCGAGCGCCGTCCGCGGCCTGCGAGCGGATCCAGACGCGGAACGTCCGGCGCGGGGAGAGCGAGCCGATGGTCACGCCGTGGGTCGAGCCGAGCGCCGTCGGCGGGAGCCACCGCGTCGGCCCGAGCCCGGGCGAGCCCACCGCGACGTGGCCCGTCGTGGGCACGGTCGTGCGCCACGAGACGATCGCCGAGACGGTCGTCGCCTCGACGCGGACGTCGAGGGGCGCCGGGCCCGCGGGCTCCGTCGGCGGAGGCGCGGGCGGCGCCGTGGTCTCGGGGGCGGTCGTCTCGGGGGCGGTCGTCTCCGGCGCCGTCGTCGTCGGCTCCGGAGGCGTCGGCTCCTCCTCGCGCACGAGCCAGATCGCGAGGAGGACACCGCCCACGAGCACCACCACCGTCCCCACGGCGGCCAGGAGCGCGCGTCGGCGGTCGCGACGGCGTGGGCGCGGGCCCTCGTTCACGCGCCCGTCAGACCCCTCGTCATCGTCGTCACGTCACGAGCACGACCTTCCCCGTCGAAGACCGCTCCTCGACGAACGCGTGCGCTTCGGCGGCTCGGTCGAGCGGGTACGTCGCCCCGACCACCGGACGGACGATCCCCTGAGCCCACAGTCGCAGGAGGTCGCGCGTCGCGTCCCGCACCAGGTCCGGCTCTCGCTGCATGAGCCGGCCGAGGTAGAAGCCGTGCAGGCCGATGTTGCGCCCGACGAGCAGCTGCGGCTGCACGGCCTCCCAGGGCCCGCCCGCGTACCCGATCGCGACCACCGCCCCGAGCGGCCGGAGCAGGCGCAGGCACCGGCCGAGGAGCGGCCCCCCGACCGGGTCGAGCACGACGTCGACCTGGCCGAGCTCCTCGACGTCGTCGTACGTGACCGCAGCCGACGCGCCCAGCGAGAGCGGCAGCGCCCGCTTCTCCTCGCTCCCGACGGCCGCGACGACCTCGGCCCCGAGCGCGCACCCGACCTGCACGGCGGCGGAGCCGACGGCGCCCGCGGCGGCCGTCACGAGGAGGCGCATCCCGTGTCGTACGGGCGCCTGGCGCGTCAGCGGCAGCCATGCCGTGAGGAACGCCATCAGGAACGCGGCTCCGTCCTCGAAGCTCGCGTCCGCGGGGAGGTCGAACAGCCATCCCTCCTCCACGGCGACCGCCTCCGCGTAGCCGCCGCCGGTCGTCCGGACGAGGCCCAGCACGCGGCGGCCGCCCTCGGTCTCGCCGGCGACCTCGAGCCCGGGCACCCACGGCAGCTCCGGGGGCTGCGGGTAGTCGCCGCGGCGGACGAGGAGCTCGAGGAAGTTCACCCCGACGGCGCGCACCCGGACGAGCTCCTCGCCTGCGCCCGGGATCGGGTCCGGAAGCTCGCGGACGGCGAGGACGTCGGGCCCGCCGAGACGCTCGAGGACGACCGCTCTCACACGATCACCGCCCGGTGAAGGTCGGCTCCCGCTTCTCGATGAACGCGGTCACGCCCTCGAGCCCGTCCTCGGAGGCGAGGCAGCGGCGGAACCCCTCCGCCTCGCGGCGCAGGCCTTCCTCGAGCGGCAGGTCGCGCGTCGTGCGCGCGAGCTCGCGCACGACCGCGACGGCGTGGGGCGACCGGTCGGCGATCGCGCGGGCGACCTCCAGGGCGGCAGTGAGCACGTCCCCGGCGGGCACGACCTTCTCGACGAGACCCCACCGCTCGGCGGTCGCGGCGTCGACGAAGTCGCCGGTGAGGTTGAGGAGCAGCGCGCGCCCCAGCCCGACGAGCCGCGGGAGCCGTTGCGTGCCGCCTCCGCCCGGGATCAGCCCGAGCTTGATCTCCGGCTGGCCGAGCTGGGCGTCGTCGGCGCAGATGCGGATGTCGCAGCACATCGCGAGCTCGAGGCCGCCGCCGAGGCAGTAGCCCTTGATCGCCGCCACGAACGGCGTCCCGGCCGCGTCCATGCGCGCCCCGAGACGCTGGATCCCACGCGCCGACCCGCCCTCCTGGGCGGCGGACTCGCGCAGCGCCGGGAACTCCTTGATGTCCGCGCCCGCGACGAACGCCCGCTCGCCGCCGCCGCGCAGCACGACCGCGCGGGTCGCGTCGTCCGCGTCGAGGCGATCGATCTCGGCCTCGAGCTCCTCGAGCAGCGCGGCGGAGAGCGCGTTCATCGGGGGGTTGTCGATGGTGACGACGGCGACGTGGCCGTCGTGCTCGGTGGAGACGAACGTTCCCATGGCCCTCACGCTCCCGTCTCGGCGCCGGCGAACTGCTCGCGCAGCGCCGTCTTGCGGAACTTGCCGACCGCCGTCTTCGGGATCTCCTCCACGAACTCGAACCGCTCCGGCAGCCACCACTTCGCGAAGTGCGGCTCGAGGTGGGCCCGGAGCTCGTCGGGCGTCACCGCCTGTCCCTCTGCGCACACGACGACCGCGAGCGGCCGCTCGGACCACTTCTCGTCCGGGATCGCGATCACGGCCGCCTCGGAGACCGCGGGGTGCCCCATGAGCGCGTTCTCGAGCGCCACCGAGGAGATCCACTCGCCCCCCGACTTCACGAGGTCCTTGTCGCGATCCTGCACCTCGACGTACCCGTCGGGCCGGATCGTCACGATGTCGCCCGTCTTGAACCAGCCGTCGTCGGTCCAGCGGTCGCCGGAGTCCGGCGACTCGTAGTAGGCGGATGCGATCGACGGCCCGCGAACCTCGAGCTCGCCCATCGTCTCGCCGTCCCACGGGACGAGGCCGTCCTCGCCGCGGGCCCGGATCTCGACGAACGGGATCGGCGGCCCCTGCATCGCGCGCTGCGCGTAGATCCCGTCCGCGTCGAGCCCGTCCTCCTGCTCCGGAAGGCCCGACAGGGTGCCGACCGGGCTCATCTCCGTCATGCCCCATCCGTGCGCGACGCGCAGCCCGTGCCGCTCGCCGAAGGCCTCGATCATCGCGCGCGGTGGCGCAGCGCCGCCGACCGTCATCATGCGCATCGGCGACAGGTCCCAGCCGCCCGGGTTGGCGTCGAGCGCCTGCAGGATGCCGAGCCAGATCGTGGGCACGCCGGCGGAGACGGTGACGCGCTCCTGCTCGAAGTCCTCGAGCAGGCTCACCGGGTCGAGGTGCGGCCCCGGGAACACCTGCTTCGCGCCGACGACGGCACACGAGAAGGGGAAGCACCAGGCGTTCGCGTGGAACATCGGGACGACCGGGAGCACGATGTCGGCGGTCGTGAGCCCGATCCCCGGGCCGACGGTGAGCGCGTGGATCGCGATCGCGCGATGGGAGTAGACGACCCCCTTGGGCCTTCCGGTGGTGCCGCTCGTGTAGCACATGGCGGCGGCGGAGCGCTCGTCGAGGTCGCGGTACGCGAACGCGGACTCGTCGGCCGCGTCGATCAGTGCCTCGAACTCGAGCGCGCCGTCGGGCGTGGGCCCGTCGCCGACCGCGATCACGTGCTCGAAGCCGCACCGGCCGACGAACTGCTCTGCGAGCGGCCACAGCGTCTTGTCGACGACCAGCACCCGGTCGCCGGCGTGGGTCGCGATGTACGCGTTGTCGTCGGGGTGCAGGCGGAGGTTGAGGGTGTGCGTGACGAACCCGCCCGCCGGTGCCCCGACGTACGTCTCGAAGTGCTCGTGGTGGTTCCACATGAACGTCGCCACCCGGTCGCCGTCCTCGAGCCCGAGGCCTCGTAGCGCCACGGCCAGCCGCTTCGTCCGCGAGACGACCTCCGCGTACGTCGCCCGGTGGAAGCTCTTGTCCGGCAGGCGCGACACGATCTCGCGGTCGCCGTAGAGCTCGTCCGCACGGCGCAGGATCGCCGGAACGTTCAGCTGGTAGTCCATCATCAGCCCCTGCATCACCAACCTCCCTCGTCGAGTAGACGTGTCGCGATCTCGGCCCGGAGCGCCTCCGTGGAAGCCTCCCACGAACGGATCCACAGCGCGCGCTTGTAGAGGCGCTGTAGCGGGTGCTCCCAGGTGAAGCCGATGCCCCCGTGCGCCTGGATCGAGCGCTCGCACGCGGTGACCGCAGCCTCCGCGGCGAGCGCCTTCGCGGCGGCGGCGTCGACCATGGCACGCTCGTGCCCCACCGCCACGGCCCACGCCGCACCGAGCGCGAGCGACCGGGCCAGCTCGAGCTCCATGTAGGTGGACGCGAGCGGGTGGGCGACGGCCTGGTAGGAGCCGATCGGCCGGCCGAACTGCGACCGCTCGCCGACGTAGGCGGCCGCGAGCTCGAGCGCCCGTGAACCGACGCCGCAGGCCTCGAGCGCGAGCGCCGCCAGCGACCGGCTCCGCACCTCGGGCAGCACCGCGGACGAGCACAGCCGCCGCCCGGCCTCGCCGCCGATCACGACGCCGAGCGGACGGGTCTCGTCGTGCGTGTCGAGCACCTCGCGCTCGAACCCCTCGAGCTCGTAGACGCCGTCGCCCCCCGCCACGGCGACGTTCGTCACCGTGTCGAGGTCGGGGACGAGCGGGCCGAGCGCGAGCGCCCAGCTCGCCTCGCCTGCGGCCACGCGCGCCTGATCCTCCGCGGGCAGCGCCGGGAGGGCGAGGGCGACCGTCGAGTAGAACGGGCCGGGAGTCAGCGCGCGGCCGAGCTCCTCGTGGAGCATCGCCTGCTCGAGGAACCCGAGCCCGGCGCCGCCGAGCTCCTCCGGGACCGAGACGCCCGTCCACCCGAGCTCCGCGAGCTGCTGCCACGTCGGCTCCGGCGTCGTTCCGAGGAACGACCGCGCCTGCGCGCGCAGCTCCTCCTGCAGCGGTGTGAGCGCCGCGTCCATCAGCGGGACCTCGGCAGGCCGAGCACGCGCTCGGCGACGATGCTGCGCAGGATCTCGGACGTCCCGGCCTCGATCGTGTTGCCGCGGCTCCGCAGCTGCTGCTGCTGCCACCAGCCGCCGTACGGCGCATTCGCGGCCCGGAGCGCTGCGTCCGCGCCGAGCAGGTCGAGCGCGAGCGACGTCACCCGCTGGTTCGCCTCCGACCACTGGAGCTTGAGGATCGACCCCTCGGGGCCGGGCACGCCCGTGCGGGCGATCGTCGACAGCGACCGGTAGGCGGTGAGGCGCAGCGCCTCGAGCTCGATCCACTCTCGGGCGATCGCGTCGCGCTGCACCGGCGAGGCGCCTCGGTCGCGGGCGAGGGCGACGAGCTTGCGGAGCGCGAGGTCGAGCTGCGCCACGAGCGCGATGCCGAGCGTTCCGCGCTCGTGGAGGAGGGTCGTCATCGCGACCTGCCACCCGCCGCCGATCTCACCGAGGACGTTGGCCACGGGGACCTCGACTTCCGTGAGGAAGATCTCGTTGAACTCGGCGTCTCCCGTGAGCTGACGGAGCGGGCGCACCTCGACGCCCGGTGCGTGCATGTCGACGATGAGGTACGTCAGCCCCTCGTGCCGCTCGGACGCGGGCTCCGACCGGGCGAGGAGGATGCAGTGGTCGGCGACGTGCGCGAACGAGGACCACACCTTCTGGCCGTCGACGACGAAGCGGTCGCCCTCGAGGCGCGCGCTCGCACGGACGCCCGCGAGGTCGGAGCCGGCGTCCGGCTCCGAGAACCCCTGGCACCAGATCTCCTCCGCGGACAGGATCGGCGCGAGGTAGCGGGCCTTCTGCTCCTCGCTGCCGAACGCGATGATCGTCGGCCCCGCCATCCCGAGCCCGATCACGCCGATGTGCGGCGGCGCCTCCGCCCGTGCCGACTCCTCGAGGAAGATCGCCTGGTGGGCGAGGGGGGCGCCGACGCCGCCGTACTCCGTGGGCCAGGTGAGGCCGGCGTAGCCGGCGTCGTGCAGCGACCTGCTCCAGGCACGGAGCGCCTCGAGGTCGCCGGTGTGCACCCCGAAGGCGTACCCGCGGAGCTCGTCCGGGACGGCGGTCGCGAGCCAGTCGCGGAGCTCGGCACGGAACGCGGCCTCGTCCGGCGTGTCTCGGAGATCCACGACGATTGAGCCTACCCGTGCGCCGCCTCGGTCACGAGCGCACGGGGAACGACGCGCGCCGATGTGACGCCGGAGAGCGCCATCGTCACGTCGAGCTCGGCCGCCAGCTGGCGGATCACGGCCTCGACACCCGCGGCCCCGCCGGCGGCGAGCCCCCAGACGAACAGGCGGCCGAGCAGCACGCCGTCCGCGCCGAGCGCGAGCGCCTTGAGCACGTCGGAGCCTCTGCGGACGCCGCCGTCGACGAGCAGCGGATAGCCGTCGCCGACCACCTCGCGCACCTCGGGAAGCGCGTCCAGTGCGGCGACCGCGCCGTCGACCTGACGGCCGCCGTGGTTCGAGACGACCAGCCCGTCGACGCCGTGCTCCACGGCGAGCCGTGCGTCATCGGCGGTCAGGACCCCCTTCACGACCAGCGGGAGCGTCGTCTGCTCGGCGAGCCACGCCAGATCGCCCCACGTCAGCCCGAGGTTCGGGAACGTGGCGATCGCGCGCCGCGCGGCCGACTGCACGTCGTCCTCCGGCGGCGCGTCGAGCCCGGCGCGGAACCCCGGGTCGGAGAAGAACTGCGCCAGTCCGTGGCCGTCGAGGAAGGGGAGGTAGCCACGACGCAGGTCGCGGTCGCGCCAGCCGAGCATGAGCGTGTCGACGGTGACCACGATCGCGCCGTAGCCCGCCGCCTCGGCCCGCTGCACGAGGCTGCGGGCGAGCTCCCGGTCCGAGAACCAGTAGAGCTGGAACCAGCGCGGCGTGTCGCCGGCCACGGCGGCGACGTCCTCGAGCGACGTGGAGGCGGCCGACGAGAGGATCATCGGCACCCTGGTGGCGGCCGACGCGCGAGCCACGGCCAGCTCCGCGTCCGGGTGGACGATCGAGAGCACGCCGACGGGTGCGAGCACGAACGGTGCGGGAGAGCGGAGGCCGAGAAGCTCGATCGACAGGTCTCGGTGCGCGGTGCCGACGAGCATCCTCGGACGGAGCCGCCTGCGGGTGAAGGCCTCGACGTTCGCGCGCATCGTGTCCTCCGAGCCGGCGCCCCCTGCGACGTAGTCGAAGGCGCCGGGGTCCATGACCTCCTTCGCGCGCGCCTCCCAGTCGGACGGTGAGACCGGCCAGGACGCGCCGCCGGCGAGGTAGATCGCGGTCTGGGCCTCACCCCCCGGCTCGAGCGCCATGGTGTCCGATCTTCCCGCCTCCCACAGCTCCCGTCAACGGCTCCGTGGCCGCCGAGGGCCTGTCAGCGCACGAGCCAGGCGACCCAGGAGCTGGGCCGTTCGCCGCCTCCTCCTCTCGGTGCGGCGCGCCCGTCCTCAGGCCGGCGCGTCGCGCTCCGCGGCCGCGATCGCGGCGACGAGGTCGGCCCGTGACACCTCGAACACCGCGTGGGGCGTGCCGGCCGCGCACCACAAACGATCGAAGCGGTCGAGCGACTCGTCGACGATCGTCCGGAGCGGCCGGTCGTGCCCCAGCGGCGGGACACCGCCGACCGCGAACCCCGTCGCCTGTCGCACCTCGTCGGCGCTCGCGCGGCGAAGGCCGAGCTCGTCCGCGGGGACCTGCCGGTCGCCGGCCCAGAGGCAGACCACGGGCTCGCCGGTCGCCCCGTCGACGAACACGAGCGACTTCACGATCTGACCGAGCTCGCACCCGCAGGCGGCCGCTGCGTCGGCGGCCGTCCGGGTCGAATCGGACAGGACGACGACGTCGATCGCGAGGCCCCGGGCGTGGAGGCGCTCCTGGAGCCTCGCCGCCGTCGGGTGGAGCGAGTCGGTCACGCGGAGTAGGGTACTCACCCACGATGGCGTTGCTCTCCGTCCGCGACGTGACGCTCCGGTTCGGCGGCATCGTCGCTCTCGACGAGGTCTCCTTCACCGTCGCCGCGGGGACGATCACGGGACTGATCGGCCCGAACGGCGCGGGCAAGACCACCGTCTTCAACGTCGTGACGCGGCTCTACCGCCCCGACGAGGGCGACGTCCTGTTCGAGGGCGAGTCCCTGCTGCGCACGCCCGCCCACCGCATCGTGCGCCGCGGGATCGCGCGGACGTTCCAGAACCTCAACCTGTTCCGGACGATGTCCGTGCTCGAGAACGTGCTCGTCGGCGCGCACGCCCGCGGTCGGAGGGTCGGCGCGCGGGAGGCCCTCGACACCCTCGACTACGTCGGGCTCGCCGACGTCGCGTCGCGCCCCGCGTCGGCGCTTCCGTACGGCACCCAGAAACGGGTCGAGGTCGCCCGGGCGCTCGTGGCGAAGCCGCGACTGCTGCTGCTCGACGAGCCGGCCGGCGGCCTCAACCACGAGGAGGTCGACGAGCTCGGGGTGTTCGTGCAGCGACTCCGCGACGAGCTGGGGCTCACGGTGCTGCTCGTCGAGCACCACATGGGGCTCGTGATGCGGATCTCCGAGCACGTCAACGTGCTCAGCTTCGGGCGGAAGATCGCCGACGGCACGCCGGAGCAGGTCCAGGCCGACGACGCCGTGATCGAGGCCTACCTGGGGGCCGACGGGTGACGGCGCCGCTCCTGGAGCTCGAGGACGTCCACGCACGCTACGGGCCGGTCGAGGCGCTGCACGGGGTCTCGCTCGAGGTCGGCGACGGCGAGGTGGTCGCCGTGCTCGGGGCGAACGGGGCGGGGAAGACGACGACGCTGCGCGCCGTCTCGGGCACCGTCCGTCGCTCCGGCGGGCAGGTGCGATTCGCGGGGAAGCCGTTGCGGGCGGTGCCCGAGGCCGTCGCCAAGGCGGGGATCGCGCACGTCCCCGAGGGGCGGGGGACGTTCACGGATCTCACCGTCGAGGAGAACCTCCGCCTCGGCGCCTACACGCGGCGCGACCGCCGGGTGCGCGCCGACATCGAGCGGGTGGCCACGTGGTTCCCGTGGCTCTCGGAGCGCGCCGGGCAGCGCGCCGGCACGCTGTCGGGCGGGGAGCAGCAGATGCTCGCCCTCGCCCGCGCCCTCATGGGGCGGCCACGCCTCGTGATGCTCGACGAGCCCTCGCTCGGGCTCGCACCGATGGTCGTCCGGGAGATCTTCCGGATCGTGCGGGAGCTGAACGTCGAGGAGGGGCTGACGGTGCTCGTGGTCGAGCAGGACGCGCGGATCGCGCTCGAGACGGCCGCCCGCGCCTACGTGCTCGAGGTGGGACGGGTCGCGGTCTCGGGCTCGGCCGCGGAGCTCGAGGCGGACGAGGCCGTGCGGCGGAGCTACCTCGGGTACTGACGTGGCCGGCGTCGCATCGACACGGATCCCGTGCCGCCCCGACCGTGGAGCGGACGCCGCCGGCCGCGACAGCCGCCGGGCGACGACCGCGGTCGATCGGTGGAGGAGCCGCTAGGTGGCCGACTTCCTGCAGCAGGTCGTGGCCGGTCTCGCCTCGGGCGGCATCTACGCCCTGCTCGCCCTCGCCCTCGTGCTCATCCACCGGGCGACCGGGATCATCAACTTCGCGCAGGGCGAGATGGCGATGTTCTCGACCTACATCCTGTGGACGCTGACGTTCAACCACGGGTGGCCGTACTGGCCCGCCTTCGCGTTCACCCTGCTCGCGTCGTTCGGCGGCGGCATCGGCATCTACCAGGGCGTGATCCGGCCGAACAGCCGCAGCTCGGTGCTCCGCGTCGTGATCGTCACGATCGGCCTCCTGATCCTCCTCAACGGGCTCGCCCAGTTCATCTGGACCGGCGAGGTGCGTGCCGTCGAGAGCCCGTTCCCCACGGGGACGGTCGACATCGGAGGCGTGATCGTCGCGTGGTCCGACGTCGGCACGATCGCCGTCTCCCTCGCGCTCGTGCTCCTGCTCTGGCTCTTCTTCCAGTTCACGAAGGTCGGGCTCGCGATGCGCGCCGCCGCCGTGAACCCGGCCGAGGCCCGGCTCGTCGGTGTTCGCGTGACGCGCATGCTCGGTCTCGGGTGGGGCCTCGCGGCCATGCTCGGCGCCGTCGCCGGCATGCTCACCGCGCCGAGCCTCTTCCTCGACCCGACGATGATGCAGGCCACCCTCATCTACGCCTTCGCGGCGGCGGTGCTCGGCGGGATCGACTCGCCGATCGGGGCGGTCGTCGGGGGCCTCGCGCTCGGGGTGCTGCTGAACGTGCTCAGCTGGCTCAGCCAGTACGACCTGTTCGACTGGTTCACCGAGGAGCTGCGCCTGCCGACGGCGCTCCTGATCATCCTCGGCGTCCTCCTCATCAAGCCGTCGGGGATCTTCGGGCGCACGGAGGTGAGGCGCGTATGAAGGACGGGCTGCGGCGGATCGGGGTCCCGGTGGCGGCGTTCGTCGTGCTCGCGGCCTTCGCGCTCGTGCTGCCCGCGTTCGTGAGCGACTTCCGCGCACAACAGTTCGCGTACGTGTCGATCTACCTGATCGCGCTGCTCGGCCTCAACGTCCTCACCGGCTACACCGGGCAGATCTCGCTCGGCCACGGCGCGTTCATGGCGATCGGCGGCTACACGACGGCGATCCTGATGATCGACCACGGCGTCAAGGACGTCTGGACGATCCCGATCGCCGGGCTGGTCGCGGGCGCCGCGGGGTTCCTGTTCGGGATCCCCGCGCTCCGCCTGTCGGGCCTCTACCTGGCACTCGCGACGTTCGCCGTCGCGGTCGCGACGCCGGGGCTGATCAAGCGCTTCGACGAGTTCACGGGAGGCGGGCAGGGCATCAACCTGTTCGGGACGGAGGAGCTGACCGCATCGCTCGAGCCGGTGACGGTGCTCGGGCAGGAGCTGAACTTCAACAACTGGCTGTACTACCTCTCGACGTCGATCGCGATCGTGCTCTACGTCGTCGCCTGGCTGCTGCTGCGGGGACGGACCGGTCGCGCGTTCCGCTCCGTGCGCGACAGCGAGACGGCGGCCGTGTCGTTCGGGATCAGCCTCGCCCGCTACAAGACCCTCGCGTTCGGCGTCTCGGCCGCGTACGCCGGGGTCGCGGGCTCGCTGTTCGCGATCGCGACGACGTTCGTGAACCCGGACACGTTCCCGATCGCGCTCTCGATCTTCCTCCTGGTCGGCGTCGTCGTGGGCGGCCTCGGCTCGCTCGTGGGGATGATCGCGGGGGCGGTGTTCATCCATTTCATGCAGACGCAGTGGGCGCAGGACGCGGAGAGCGTGATCCCCGACTGGCTGCCCGTCCTCGGGAAGCTCGACACCGACTCCCCCGGCGCGCCGGCCGTCGTGTTCGGCGCGGTCCTGATCCTGCTCATGTTCGTGCTGCCGGACGGCTTCGCCGGGCTCCTCCACCGGGCGTGGCGGGCCCTGCGGCGCACATGACCTCCTAACACGTGACGGCTACGATCGGATGTCGACCACGACGCCACCGCGAAGGAGCACGCCCCGACCATGACCAGAAAGCTCACGTCCGCCGCCCTCATCTCGGCCGCCGCCCTCGTCCTGGGCGTGACGGCGGCCATCGCCGCCCAGTCCACCGTGGGCGCGGACCCCGGCGTCACGCCGACGTCGGTGCTGCTCGGCGGGACGTCACCGCTCTCGGGCTCGGCGTCCGCGTACGCCTCCGTCGCCCGCGGCGCCGACGCGTACTTCAAGTACGTCAACGGTCGCGGCGGCGTCGCCGGCCGGAAGATCACGTACCGGTACGTCGACGACGCCTACAACCCCGCGCAGACCGTGCAGGCGACACGGCAGCTCGTCGAGCAGGAGAAGGTGTTCGCGATCTTCAACGCGCTCGGGACGGAGCACAACCTCGCGATCCGCGACTACCTGCGGGCGCAGGGCGTCCCGCAGCTCTTCGCGGCGAGCGGCTCCACCCTGTTCGGCAGCCAGGCGTCGGAGTATCCGGGGCTGATCGGGTTCCAGCCCAGCTACCTCGCCGAGGGCTGGGTGTACGGCAAGTACCTCGCCCGCACGCAGCCCGGAGCGCGCATCGCCGTCCTCTTCCAGAACGACGACTACGGCAAGGACCTGCTGGCGGCGCTCAAGCGCGGGCTCCAGCGCTCGAAGGCGAAGGTGATCGCGGCGCAGCCGTACGAGGTCACGGCGACGGACGTCCAGTCGCAGGTCGCGAAGCTCAAGGCGTCGGGCGCGAACGTGTTCGCGATCTTCGCGACGCCGAAGTTCGCGATCCAGGCCTACGTGTTCGCGAACAAGCTCGGCTGGCGGCCGAAGCTCACGATCAACAACGCCGTCTCCTCGGCGTCGAACATCATGCTCCTCGCGTCCGAAGGCGGGCGCAACAAGGTCGTGAACGGCTCGCTGTCGATCGTCTTCTTCAAGGACCCCACCGACCCCAAGTGGAAGAACGACCCGGCCGTCAAGCTCTACCGTTCGGTGCTGAAGCGCTACGCGGCGGGCGCGAACCCCAACGACGTCTACCACGTGTACGGGATGGCGGTCGCGTGGACGACGGTCGAGCTCCTGCGCAGGATCGGCAAGAACCTCACACGCCCCGCGCTCGTGAAGGCGGTCTCGAACATGAACATCCCGCGCAACCCGTTCCTGTTGCCGGGGATCACGCTCAAGACCGGCGCAGGCGATCACTTCCCGATCGAGCAGATGCTCCTGCAGCGCTGGGACAGGGGGTCGTGGAAGAGCTTCGGCGGCATCTGGGCCTACCGCGGCGCCTAGTCGCCCTCGCGCGGGTGGCGACCCGGGAGGCGGATCGCCACCGCGCACCCACGTGGCGGCGCGGATCGCCGCCGATCAGGGGCGCAGGTCGAGGACCCGTCCGAGTGCGCTGAGGACCAGCGCGTGCCGGAGCACGCCCTCGGCGACGAGGCGCGGCACGTCGTCGAGCGGGACCGTCTCGACGACGATGTCCTCGCCGCCGTCCAGGGCGAGCTCGTCGGTCTCGACCGCGTCCTCGGCGAGGAAGTGGTGGCACGTGTTGTCGAGGAACGCGGGGTTGGGCGCCGTCGCGCCGAGGGCCGACCACCGCCTCGTCGTGTACCCGGTCTCCTCGCGGAGCTCCCGCCGGGCCGCGTCGAGCGGGCTCTCGTCCGGATCCACGATGCCCGCCGGGATCTCGAGCTCGACGGCGGCGGTGCCGAAGCGGAACTGCCGCACGCACACGAGCCGACGGTCCGGGGTGATCGCGACGACGTTCACCCAGTCGGGTGCCTCGAGCACGAGGCGCTCCAGCACGGCGTCGGTGCGCGGGTTGCGCATGCGGTCGATCCGCGGCCGGAAGAGCGGGAGCTCGTCGCGGTAGTCGCTGACGAGGCGCTCCCACGGTTCGGGCGGCGGGCCCACGCCTGACGGGTGCGTCATCGCACGATCGTACTGCGGGCCCGGGAGACGCCCGTCGCCTCGTCGCGATCGCGTATGCTGCGGCCGTCCGGGGCGAGGAGACCGCCCGGGCCGGTGCTCACGACCGACCCAACCGATGCTCGATCTCCTCGCCGACATCCGCAGGGCGCCGCTCGACGAGCTCCTCGCCGAGGCCAGGAGGGTGCGGGACACGCGCGCCGCCGGTCGCCTCGTCACGTACTCGCCGAAGGTCTTCGTCCCGCTCACGACGCTGTGCCGGGACGTGTGCGGCTACTGCACGTTCGCGCGGCCGCCCCGACGCGGCGAGCGGGCGTACATGAGCGAGGACGAGGTGCTCGCGGTCGCCCGCGCAGGAGCGGCCGCGGGGTGCACGGAGGCCCTGTTCACGCTCGGCGACAAGCCCGAGCTCCGCTACGGGGTCGCCCGGGAGGAGCTCGCGGCCCTCGGCTGCACGACGACGATCGAGTACCTCGCGCGGTGCGCACGGCTCGTGCTCGAGGAGACCGGGCTCCTGCCGCACGTCAACCCCGGGGTGATGACGCGTGCAGACCTCGAGCTCCTGCGTCCCGTCTCGGCGTCGATGGGGCTCATGCTCGAGACGTCGTCCGACCGGCTCGCGGCGAGGGGCATGCCGCACTGGGCCTCGCCCGACAAGATCGCCGCCCGTCGGATCGAGACGATCCGGGCAGCCGGGGAGCTCGCGATCCCGTTCACGAGCGGCATCCTCGTCGGGATCGGCGAGACCCGCGAGGAGCGGCTCGAGGCGCTCCTCGACCTCCGCTCGCTCGCAGAGGAGCACGGGCACCTCGGCGAGGTGATCGTCCAGAACTTCCGGGCCAAGGCGGGCACACGGATGGCCGAGCACCCCGACGCCTCGCTCGAGGAGCACCTGTGGTCGATCGCCGCCGCCCGCCTGCTGCTCCCGCCCACGGTGCACGTGCAGGCGCCCCCGAACCTCGCCCACGACGACTTTCCGCGGCTGCTCCACGCCGGCATCGACGACTGGGGCGGCGTCTCCCCGGTCACGGTCGACCACGTGAACCCGGAGGCGCCGTGGCCGGCGCTCGACCGCCTCCGGGAGGGAACGGAGGAGCACGGCTTCGCCCTCGTGCCCCGCCTGCCGCTGTACCCCGAGTACGTCGCCGACCTCGAGCGCTGGGTCGACGCGGCGGTGCAGCCCGCGGTGCGGCGTGCCTCCGACGCGCAGGGCTACGGTCGAGACGACCGCTGGGCACCGGGCGAGCCGCAGCCCGTCCCGTTCGTCACCTCGACCGACGCGCCGCCGCTCGAGCTCGCCGGCGACGAGCTCGGGGAGGACGAGATCGTCAGGCTCCTCGAGGCGCGCGGCCGCGAGCGCGCCCGGGTGCTCGCCGCCGCCGACCGCCTACGGCGGGAGACCTGCGGAGACGAGGTCACCTACGTCGTCACGCGCAACATCCAGTACACGAACGTCTGCTACTTCCGCTGCGGCTTCTGCGCCTTCTCGAAGGGGAAGCTCGCCGAGAACCTCCGCGGCCCCGCGTACCTCGTGCCCCTCGACGAGATCGCCCGCCGGGCAGCGGAGGCCTGGGATCGTGGTGCGACCGAGGTCTGCCTCCAGGGAGGGATCCACCCGGCGTTCACGGGCGACTACTACGCCGATGTCGTCCGTGTGATCGCCGAGACCGTCCCCGATGTCCACGTGCACGCGTTCTCCGCGCTCGAGATCTGGCAGGGCGCGGCGACGCTCGGCGTCGCGCTCGACGAGTACCTCGGCACGTTGCGCGTGCTCGGCCTCGGCTCCCTGCCGGGAACCGCGGCCGAGGTCCTCGACGACGAGGTCCGCGCGGTGATCTGCCCCGACAAGGTCACGACCGCGCAGTGGCTCGACGTGCACGACGCCGCACACCGTGCCGGGCTCGCGTCGAACGTGACGATGATGTTCGGGCACGTCGACCGCCCACGGAACTGGGCCCGCCATCTCCTCCGCGCCCGCGAGCAGCAGGCGCGCACGGGCGGCTTCACCGAGTTCGTGCCGCTCCCGTTCGTCCCGATGGAGGCTCCGATGTACCTGCAGGGGCGAGCGCGGAGAGGGCCGACGTTCGCCGAGGCGCTCCTCGTCCACGCCGTCGCGCGGCTGGCGCTGCATCCCCTGATCACGAACGTCCAGGCCTCGTGGGTGAAGCTCGGGCCGGAGGGCGTCCGCCAGGCCCTCGCCGCCGGTGTCAACGACCTCGGCGGCACCCTCATGAACGAGTCGATCTCACGGGCCGCCGGCTCGGAGTGGGGGCAGGAGCTGCCACCGGAGCGGATGGAGGCGCTCATCCGCTCCGCGGGGCGTCGCCCCCGTCAGCGCACGACGCTCTACGGCGATCCGCCTTCCGACCAGGTCGCACGGTCGTTCGGGGCCGCTCCGCTCGCCGAGCCAGTGAGCCCGCCCGTCCGCCAGGCCGGGCTGCAGGCGCCGCCGCGACTGCTGCGGCCGGGCCTCGTCGCGGGCGCACGGGCCCGGTAGCGCCCGCGGCCGGCATCTCCGCGCGCGGGGGTCGTTGCCCGACCGCCGGGCGCCTGCCGGTGCCTACGTCCGACCGCGCCGGGCGCCGAACGCGAGCGAGGGGACCTTCGCCAGGACGCGCGGCAGGCCCGTGCGGGCACCGGCGAGCGCCTCTGCGAGGGCGGTCGCAGCCTCCGGGCCGTGGATGCCGACGCCGTGGCCGACGAGCAGGTGCTCGGGATCGAACGAGCCGAGCTGCCGGCGCGGCGGCGCGAGCCGGAGCAGGAGGTGGACGCCCGCTCCCGGCCGGCCGCCTGTGAAGAAGGCGTTCGTGCCGATCGCCTCGGCGACCACCAGCGTCCGGGTGGCCGGCCACCAGAGCGCGACCTCCTGCCAGCTCCGTCGCCGCACGACGGTCACCACCTCGAACGGCGTGTCGGGCAGCGATGCGGGCACGACGAGGTGGGGGACGCCGAGCCGCGCCGCGATCGTCGCGCAGTCACGGCCGTGGCGGTCGAGCAGCTGGACGACCGCCTGCGGCTCGCCGAGGCCGGACGCCCGGGTGAGCGCATCGGGTGAGTCCACGGGATCGACGAGCCAGACACGGCCGTCGTCCGCGAGCGCGTGGCTCGTCCTCGTCATCGGCTCGGCCACGGTCCACGAGAACCCCTCGTCCCCCCGGTCGTCGCAGAGGCGGATCTCCACGGAGCGCAGCCTAGTCCGTCGCCTTCGCCTTCGCCGTCCGCGCCCGCTTCGGCTTCGGCTTGATGCAGAAGCGGTTCGCGGGGGTCTTGCCGTTCCAGCGATGCCCGGAGGCCGCGACGCGGGTGACCCGGGTCCTGAAGCACCCGGGCCGGGCGGCAGGCCGGAACGCGGCTCTGCCGAGCGCTCCCGTCCGGCGGGCGGCGGTGAGGTGGCGCCCGCCGTTGCGGCGCACGAGCACCGCGACGGCGGCGTTGGGAACCGGCTTCCCGGCCGCGTCGACGGCGACGACGTCGACGCGCAGCCGTGGGCCGACGCGCCGGTAGGTGATGGACGCCACCCGCACCACCGGCGGCGGTGAGACGGTGATCTCCGCCGATGCGCTCAGCGGGCCGGTCTCGCCCTCCGCGGTGACGACGACGGCACCGCTGCCCGGCCCGTCGGCGGTGTAGGTCACGGTGCGCCCGGTCGTCGGCTCGAGCGTGCCGGGTGTCCCCGGGGCGAGCGCCCAGACGGGGGCTGTGGCGGGAACGAGGTTGCCGTAGGCGTCGACGCCGTCGACGGTGAGCTCCTCGCGTGCTCCCGCGACCACGGACACGGTCGGCGGGTCGATGCGCACGGAGATCGCCGGCCCGCCGAGGATCGTCTGCTCCTGCGTCCCCGTCGCGTAGCCGGCGGCGGTCGCGGAGACGACGGACACGCCGGCCCTCGTGTCACGGTAGTAGAAGGCGCCGCTCACGGTCGCGCCCGCCGGGATCGTGAGCGCGAGCGTCGGCGACCACGGGCCCTCGAGTGCGGTCGCGAACGCCCCGGCAGGCGAGTCGGACGTGAGCGTGACCGCGACGTCCGACCTCGCCGCGACCGGGAACCGGCCCTGCTGGAGCTGGAGCGTGAGCGCTCCAGACGGGACGTCGGCCGGGATCGTCTGCGGCGCGGTCGTGAAGACGAGCGAGGCCTCGACCCACGTCGCGAACCTGCCCCACGCCGAGGTCGTGCGGGCGCCGTCGACGTCGGCACCGCACCACGTGTTCGTCCCCGGCGTCCCGCAGGCGCCCGCACCCGGATCGCCGGCGTCGAGGGTCGTCCCGGAGTCGCGGATCGCCGCCGCCATCCGCTCGAGCACGCCGCGCGCCTGGCGCGCGAACTCCCCGGGGAGGATGCCGCCGAGGTTCCGCGGCGCCCACGCGAAGCCGAACCGGTCGGCGTCGCCGTTCCCGTTCGCGTAGAAGCGCATCGCGTACGTCTGGGCGGAGACATAGCTCTGCATCGCCTCGGCCGGGATCACGGTGTTGCCGAACGACGACGCCCACTGCCAGGCGGCGTTCGCGAGCGGGCTGTGCGCGCGCTCGAGGTACGTCCGGGCCGCGCCCGCCTCGGGAGGGCCCGTGCGCGCGAGCGCGAGCTGGTGCTGCAGGTAGTGGTTGAGCGTGTCACGTCGCTCCGCGAGGGAGGTTCCCGGGACGCCGTAGTAGCGGGCGTCGCCGTACACCTCGATCGACCAGTCGGCGACGAAGGCGTTCATGTCGACCCAGAAGTCCTGTTCGAGCATCCAGGTCTGCATCCGGGCCCGGTAGTCGCGCAGGTCGGAGACGTCCTGCCCGACGCCGACCATGAAGACGACACCCCGGGACTGCGGGACCGAGCCGTCGCCCTCGAAGAGCCCACGGACGAAGTCACGGGCCTCGCTCCGCGCGGCGGCCGTGCCACGGCGCACCGCGGAGGAGAACTCGTTGACGGCCCACGTGTCGCCGAGCGCGACGTCGTACCCGGCCGCCGCCATCCGCCGGCGGGCCTCGACGCCCGCCTCGCGCCAGGACGCGCCGTTCGCGTTCACCCAGGACCGCCAGCCGCCCATGTGGACCTCGGCGAGTGCGTGGAACCGTGGCCCGAGGGCCCGGATGCGCTGCGCCTGGTTGGGGCGCGGTCGCGTCTTGTCCGACGTCAGCGGCGGGACCGAGATGTAGTAGTCGGCGCACGGCGAGGCGTTCGCCGCGAGCGTCGTCGCCAGCCGCAGCCAGTCGTTCGCCGCGTAGAACACGACCCGGGCGGGACGGCAGCTCGCCTGCGCCGGCCCGAACGACAGCGGCTCGGCATCGCGCACGAGCCGACTCCAGAGCCGATCCGTCACCTGCGGCTCGAGCGAGGGGACCGGCTTCGACGGGAGCGCCGCGATCACGGGCGGCACGAAGGACGCCGTGGAGCCGTCGGCGGCACGCGCCGGCTGCGTGGCGATCGTCGCGGCGACGACCTGCACCGTGATGATGGTCAGCACTGCGAGCGGAGCACGGCGGCTCACCGACGTCGACCTCCGTTCGGACCCCGGGGACGGGCCTGACGGTAGCACCGGCGGCACGCGCGTCTCGTAAGGGAAATGTGTGGTTTGCAGCGACTTCGTCAGCAGCACGCCACGGTGCCGAGCGGGGAGGCGGTCACCGGGGCCCCGTCTCCGCGAGCGCCTCGGCGAGCGTGAAGCGACCCGCGAGGAGCGCGCTCCCGACCACGGCTGCCTCGCACCCGAGCGCACGCAGCGTCGCGAGATCGGCGGCCGATGCGATCCCGCCGGCCGCCAGCAGCGGCAGCCCGACCGGGAGGATCGACGCGAGGAGCGCCGTGTCCGGGCCCTCGAGCGTGCCGTCCCGCGCCGTGCTCGTCACGAGGAGCCGGGCGACGCCGGCGTCGGCGCATCGCCGCGCGAGGGCGGCCGGGCCGAGGTCGGTCGTCACCGTCCAGCCGTCCGCGGCGACCCTCCCCGACGTCACGTCGACGGCGACGACGAGACCGTCGCCGGCCGTCGCGACCGCCTCGGCCAGGAAGCGCGGATCGAGCGCCGCCGTGCCGACGAGCACCCGGTCGGCACCCGCGGCGAGGGCGCCCTCGACGGCCGCGACCGTCCGATAGCCGCCCCCGACCTGGATCGGGAGGCCGACCGGCAGCAGCCGTTCGAGGAGCCCCGCGGACGGTGTCCCGGAGAACGCCCCGTCGAGGTCGACGAGATGAAGGCGCGTCGCCCCCTCGGCGGCGAAGCGCGCGGCGAGCTCCACGGGGTCGCCGCCCTCGAGCGTCACGGCCTCCCGGCGTCCCTCGCGCAGGCGGACGGCCCGGCCGTCGAGCACGTCCACGGCGGGGATCACTTCGAATTGACGTGTTAGCACGCTAGCATGCTACCATGCGCTCACGGATGGCACGACAGCGGACACCGGTGGAGCCGACGGCAGCTCCGGAGCATGCGGTCGAGCCCGTGCCCGGGCTCGACGAGCTCGCGGACGCGGTGCTCTCGATGCGTACCCGCGACGAGGCGAAGCGCTTCCTCCGCGACCTCTGCACCCTGCCCGAGCTCGAGGCGCTCGCACACCGCTGGCAGATCGCACGGCTGCTCGAGCGCGGGATCCCCTACCTCGAGATCGCCGAGCGCGTGCCGACCTCCACCGCGACGGTGACGCGCGTCGCCCAGTGGGTGCGGCACGGGGCGGGCGGCTACCGCATCGCGCTCGATCGCTCGAACCGGAGGCGGGCCCGGTGAGCGGGACGCCGTTCGAGCGTGCGGGCGAGAACGGGCGGCTCACGCTCGCGGTCCCGTCGAAGGGCCGGCTCGGCGAGCCGGCGCTGCGGCTCTGCGCAGAGGCCGGGCTCACGTTCGAGCTCACGGAGCGGTCGCTCCTCGTTCCCTGCGCCAACGCCCCCGTCGACCTGCTGCTCGTGCGGCCGAGCGACATCCCGGAGTACGTGCAGGACGGCGTGGTCGACCTCGGCATCACCGGCGCGAACCTCGTCCTCGAGGCCGACGCGGACGTCGTCACGATCGCCGACCTCGGCTTCGGGCGCTGCACGCTCGAGGCCGCAGTCCCCGAGGACGCTCCACAGGACGCGCTCGAGGGGCTCGGCGGGCTTCGTGTCGCCACGGCCTACCCGGTCTCGACGCGCCGCCTGCTCGCCGAGCGTGGCATCGACGCGGAGCTCGTGCCGGTCTCCGGCTCCGTCGAGGCGGCACCGCGGCTCGGGCTCGCCGACGCGATCGTCGACCTCGTCTCGACCGGCTCGACGGTGAGCGCCAACGGCCTGCGCCGGATCGGGCTCCTCCTCTCGTCCCAGGCGGTGCTGATCGGCGGGCGCGAGGCGATCGAGCGACGCCGAGAGCTCGTCGACCGGCTCGACCTGATGCTCCTCGGCGTCGTCGCCGCCAGGCGTCGGCGGTACGTGATGATGAACGCGCGGGCCGACGATCTCGCGCGGATCCGGACGGTGCTCCCGAGCATGGGCGCGCCGACGGTCGTCCCGCTCGCGGACGAGGGGGAGATCGCCGTTCACGCCGCCGTCGACGCCGACGACGTCTGGGAGCTGCTCCCGGCGCTCAAGGACGCGGGGGCGACCTCGATCCTCGTCCTCCCGGTGGAACGGCTGGTCGCATGAGACAGGAGGGCCTCGACGACGCGCTCGAGGCCGTCGCCCCGATCGTCGCGGACGTCCGCGACCGGGGCGATGCCGCACTGCTCGAGTGGACCGAGCGCTTCGACGGGCCGCGGCCCGAGGGCGTCCGCGTCCCCCGCGAGCGGATCGCCGCGGCCTCGGTCGACGACGACGTGCTCCAGGCGCTGCGGTCGATGATCGCCGCGGTGCGGCGCTTCAGCGAGGCGCAACGGCCCGCGGACACGCGGGTCGAGGCGATGCCGGGGATCGTCGCGGAGCGGCGGTGGCTCCCGGTCGACGCCGTCGGCGTCTGCGTCCCCGGCGGTCGCTCGCCGCTGCCCTCGTCGCTCGTGATGGCGGCCGTGCCGGCACAGGTGGCCGGCGTCCGCCGGATCGCCGTCGTCACGCCGCACCCTGCCGACGCGACGCTCGTCGCTGCGCGCGAGCTCGGGCTGGACGAGATCTACAGCGTGGGCGGCGCACAGGGGGTGGCCGCGCTGGCGTACGGCACGGACACGATCCCCGCCGTCGACCTCCTCGTCGGCCCGGGCAGCCGCTTCGTGACGGCGGCGAAGCTCCTCGTGTCGGCGCAGGTGCGCATCGACCTCCCCGCGGGGCCGAGTGAGGTGCTCGTGATCGCGGACGCGAGCGCGCCGCCGCCGCTCGTGGCGTCGTCGCTGCTGGCGCAGGCCGAGCACGGGAGCGACTCCGTCGCGGTGCTCCTGACCGATGCGCCGACGCTCTCCGAGGCCGTCGCGACGCTCGTCGAGGGGCACGACAACGTCTCCGTCGAGCTGGTCGCGTCACTGGACGACGCGCTGGCGCGCGCCGACGCGTTCGCGCCCGAGCACCTCGAGCTCCACGTCGCCGAGCCCGAGCCGCTCGTCGCGCGCGTGCGCAACGCGGGAACGGTGTTCGTCTCCGTCCCCTCGGTCGTCGGCGACTATGCGGCGGGCGCGACGCACGTCCTCCCGACCGGCGGCCTCGCGCGCTCGTCCGGCGGGCTCGGCCTGGAGACGTTCCTGAAGCCGGTGCAGATCGTGCGCGCCTCGACGGAGGGGATGCGCGCCGCCGCGCAGGTCGTCGACCCGCTGGCCCGGGCCGAGGGCCTCCCGCTGCACGCGGCCGCGGTCGCCGTCGCGGTCGAGGAGGGGGCATGAGCACCGCTGACGCGGCCGCGGTCCGTGCGCTGGCGCAGCCGGTGGGCGAGAGCTTCGCGTCGTATCGCTGGGCGCCCACGGTGGCGGAGGTGGCCGAACGGCACGGGCTCCGTCCCGAGGCGGTGCTCAAGTTCGACCAGAACACGCCTCCGCTGCCCGGCGTGCCGCAGGTGCCGCTGGCGGAGGCGATGGCGACGCTCAACGAGTACCCGGCCGGGGGCTACGTCGAGCTCCGCGCGGCGGCGGCCGCCTACGCGGGGCTCGCGCCCGGGAACGTCGTCGTCGGCGCAGGGGCCGACGACCTCATCCTCCTCCTCGCGCACACGTTCCTCGGCCCGGGGGCCCGCGCGGCGCTGCGGTCGCCGACGTACGCGTACTTCGGCATCGTCACCGCGCTGCGCGCGGCGACCACGGTCGGGATCGAGGACGACGCCGACCTCTACTGGCACTGCAACCCGGACAACCCGACCGGCGCCGTCGCGGAGCCGGAGCGGCTCGTCGAGTGGGCGCGGACACGGCCCGACGCGGTCGTCGTCGTCGACGAGGCGTATCTCGAGTACGGGGCCCGGAGCGCGGCTCCGTGGGTGGACGAGCTTCCGAACCTCGTCGTCCTGCGCACGCTCTCGAAGGCGTTCGGGCTGGCCTCGCTCCGGGTCGGCTACGCCCTCGCGCACCCGGAGACGGCCGCCCTCCTCACCGACCGGCGGGCGCCCGCACCGGTCTCCGGGCCGGCGGCGCGGATCGCGGCGGCGGCGCTCCGCGCGCCGCGGCTGCTCGACCTCGAGTCGACGGTCACCGAGCGCGAGCGCGTCCGCACCGCGCTCGTCGAGGCGGGGTACGCGTGCCCGCCGAGCGCCGCGAACTTCGTGTGGATCCCGACCACGGAGCCCCTCGGCGAGCGGCTCGAGGAGCAGGGCATCGTCGTGCGCCGCTTCCCGTCCGGGATCCGGGCGACGCTCCGCCGTCCCGCCGAGAACGACGTGCTCCTGCGGGCGCTCGGGGCGACTCCCGGGCCCGCTCCGGGCCGGCAGGCGACGCTCGTGCGGACGACGACCGAGACCGCGATCCGCCTCGCGCTCGACCTCGACGGCGCGGGACGGGTGCGCGTCGCGACCGGGATCGGCTTCCTCGACCACCTGCTGACGCTGCTGGCGTTCCACGGCGGGTTCGACCTCGAGCTGCTCGCAGCCGGCGACCTCGAAGTGGACGAGCACCACACCGTCGAGGACGTGCTCGCCGCGCTCGGGGCCGCGGTCTCGGAGAGCCTCGGGGCGCGTGCGGGCATCGCCCGCTACGGGTCGGCGGTCGTGCCGATGGACGAGGCCCGTGCAGAGGCGGCGGTCGACCTCGTGCGTCGAGCCCACGCCGAGGTACAGCTCGCGTTCGCGTCCGACCGTGTCGGCACGCTCGCGACGTCGCTCCTCGGCCACGCGCTCGAGCGGTTCGCGATCGAGGCGGGATGCACCGTGCACCTGCGTGCGGCCGGGACGGACGACCACCACGTCGCCGAGGCGGCGTTCAAGGCGCTCGGGCGGGCGCTCGCCGCCGCCGTCGCACCGTCCGGCACGGGCGCACCGTCGACGAAGGGCATGGCGTGAGCGTCCGCGTCGTCCTCGCCGACCACGGGGTGGGCAACCCCCGGTCGGTCTGCTCCGCGCTCGCCCGCGCCGGCGCCGAGCCGGCGGTCACGACGAGCGCCACGGAGGTCGAGCAGGCTCCGCTCGCGGTGGTGGCCGGCGTCGGCCATGTCGCGAGCACCGTGCGGGGGCTCGCCGCGCACGGCCTCGACGACGCGCTCCGCGAGCGAGTCGCCGCCGGCCGCCCGACGCTCGGGATCTGCGTCGGGATGCAGGTGCTGTTCGAGGAGTCGGAGGAGGGTGGACGCGGTCTCGGGCTGCTCGCAGGCCCCGTGCGCCGGCTGCGGGCTCGGCGCGTCCCGCACATGGGCTGGAACGCCCTCGCCGTCGCGGAGGGCGAGCCGCTCGCCGACGGCCTCGAGGGCGCGTTCGTGTACTTCGCCCACAGCTACGCGGTCGAGCCCGCCGACGAGGCCGTCGAGCTCGCGCGGGTCGACCACGACGGCCGCGTCGTCGCCGCCGTCGCGCACGGGCCGCTCGCCGGGGCGCAGTTCCATCCGGAGCGAAGCGGGGCGGCCGGCGCTCGCTTCCTGGAGAACGTCCTGCGATGGTCGCGAAGCGGGTGATCCCGTGCCTGGACGTCGCGGGCGGCCGCGTCGTCAAGGGCGTCAACTTCGTGGGGCTCCGCGACGTCGGCGACCCGATCGTGCTCGCCACCCGCTACTCCGAGCTGGGAGCCGACGAGCTCGTCTTCCTCGACATCACCGCAACCGTCGAGGGCCGCAGGCCGATCCTCGAGCTGATCGCGCGCTCGGCGGACGAGCTGACGATCCCGTTCACGGTCGGCGGCGGCGTCACCGGGCTCGACGACGCGCAGTCCGTGCTCCGCGCCGGTGCGGACAAGGTCGCCGTCAACCGGGCCGCCTTCGACGAGCCGGCGATCCTCACGGCGCTGGCCGACGAGTACGGTGCGCAGGCGGTCGTGTGCGCGATCGACGCGCGCCGCGCGAACGGCGGCTTCGAGGTCGTCACCCACGGCGGGCGGACACCCCGCGGCCGGGACGCCGTCGAGTGGGCCGTAGACGCCGTCGGGCACGGCGCGGGCGAGCTCCTCGTCACGTCGATCGACGCCGACGGCACCCGTGCCGGGTACGACCTCGAGCTCACCGCCGCGGTCGCCGACGCGGTCGAGGTGCCGGTGATCGCCTCCGGTGGGGCAGGCTGCGCCGCGCACATGGCCGACGCGTACGCAGCGGGCGCCGAGGCGGCGCTGATCGCGTCGATCGTCCACGAGCGGCCGGAGCGGCTGCCGTCCCTGAAGTCGGAGCTCCGGGAGGCAGGGTGGCCGATCCGGATCTGATCCCGGTCGTCGTCCAGGACGTCGCCTCGGGTCGTGTGCTGATGCTCGCGTACGCCGACGACGAGGCGCTGCGTCGCACGCGGGAGAGTGGCGAGGCCTGGTTCTGGAGTCGCTCGCGTCGCGCGTACTGGCGAAAGGGCGCGACCTCCGGCAACACCCTCGCGGTGGAGGAGATCGCGGACGACTGCGACGGGGACGCGGTCCTCTACCGCGTACGACCGGCCGGTCCCGTCTGTCACACGGGGGCGGAGTCGTGCTTCGCGCCCTGGCTGTGGCGCGTGATCACGGAGCGACGGGCAGAGCGGCCGGACGGCTCGTACGTCGTGTCGCTCCTCGACGCCGGCCCGGCCGAAGCCGCGCGGAAGGTCGGGGAGGAGGGGGTGGAGGCGGCGCTCGCGGGCGCGGCGGAGTCGGACGACCGGCTCGTCTCCGAGCTCGCCGACCTCTGGTTCCACGCCCTCGTGCTCCTCGCTGCGCGGGGTCTCGACCCGACCGCCGTCGAGGACGAGCTCCGTCGGCGCCACGCCGACCGCTGAGCGCCGGCGAGCGGGCCGACCTCGACCTCAGTCCGGCAGCAGCGGCACCGAGATCCCGGGGTCACGGCCGAGGAGCAGCGCCCGGGTCACCGCACCCGGGCCGAAGCGCTCGTGGATCTCGTCCAGCGCCGCGTCGAGCGACGCCTCGGGCGCGGGCTCGAAGGGCAGTGCGAGCTGGACACGGTCGTCGCGCTCGAGGTTCGTGAGGGAGATCCCGACGAGCGTCAGCCCCTGCGTGCGGATCAGCGGGGCCGACGCCGCGAGCAGGTCGCGGGCGGCGTCGAGGACGGTCTGCGTCCGCGCCGTCGCCTGCGGAAGCGTGCGCGACCTCGTCGCCCGGGCGAAGTCGGCGAAGCGCAGGCGGAGCACGACCGTCCTGCACACCCGATGACCGGCACGCAGCCGTCTGCAGACCCGGTCGACGAGCGCGACGAGCGTCGCGTCGACGTCCTTCATGCGCTTCGGACGACTGCCGAGCGCGCGCTGGCTCCCGATCGACCGGCGCCGCCGCGCGACGCGAACGGTCCGCGGGTCGCGGTTGTGCGCGAGGGCGTGCAGCCGGCGTCCGGCCGCCCCGCCCACCATCCACACGAGCACGCGCTCGTCGAGCCCCGCGACCTGGCCGACCGTCCTGATCCCGCGGCTGCGGAGCTTCGCAGAGGTCACGCGTCCGACGCCCCAGAGCCGCTCCACCGGGAGCGGGTGCAGGAACCCGAGCTCGTCCGCCGGGGGCACGACGAGCAGGCCGTTCGGCTTCGCGACCCCGCTCGCGACCTTCGCCAGGAACTTCGTCCTCGCGATCCCGACGGTGATCGGCAGCCCGACCTCGTCGAGGACGCGCCGGCGGAGCCGCTCGGCGATCTCCGCCGGCGTGCCCGCGAGGCGGCGCATGCCGCGGACGTCGAGGAACGCCTCGTCGATCGACAGGCGCTCGACGAGCGGCGTCGTGTCCTCGAACAGCGCGAGCACGGCCGCGCTCGCCTCCGCGTAGGCGGCCATGCGCGGCGGCACGACGACCGCGTGCGGGCAGAGCCGCCGCGCCTGCCGGCCGCCCATCGCCGTCTCGACGCCGTACGCCTTCGCCTCGTAGCTCGCGGCGAGCACGACGCCGCCGCCGACGATCACCGGCTGTCCGCGCAGGCGCCGGTCGTCGCGCTGCTCGACCGACGCGAAGAACGCGTCCAGGTCGGCGTGGAGGATCGTCGCCTCCGACACGAACACATGTTCGCATCCTCGCTCTCGTCGGGCAACCGGCTCGGCGCGCCCGGACGGGGCGGGCTCGTCGTCGGGGATCGGGATCGCCCTCGTCTCGTCGATGGCGGCGCGTCCCCGCCCGGTGCGCGGTGGGTGGCTCGCGGTCGATCGGCGGAGGCCTTTCGGGGCTCGGGAGTAGCATCGGTCCGTGAGCTGGGACGAGGCCTTCGCGGCGCACTACGACGAGTGGGCGGCGCACATGACCGCGGACATTCCCTTCTACGTCGAGCTCGCCCGCGAGGCACAGGGGCGCCTCGTCGAGCTCGCGGTCGGGAACGGCCGCGTGGCGATCCCGGTCGCGCGGGCGACAGGGCGGCCCGTGATCGGGATCGACGCGTCGCCGGCGATGCTCGAGCAGGCCGGGAGGCGGGCCGCCGAGTCCGGGGTCGAGCTCGACCTGCGAGAGGGCGACATGCGCGAGCTCGCGCTCGACGAGCCCGCCGCGCTCGTGTACTGCCCGTTCCGCGCCCTCCTGCACCTGCCGACCTGGGCCGACCGGCGCCGCACGTTCGAGCGCGTCGCCGCGTCCCTCGTGCCCGGCGGGCGCTTCGCCTGGAACGCGTTCGCCTTCGACCACGCGATCGCGGCTCGCCTCGACGGGCGCCGTCACGACGAGCCCGTGCCGCACACGCTCCGCTACGCGGTTGGGGACAACCGCGTCGACATCGTCCTCGATGACGGCGGCACGAGCTCCCTCTGGTGGGCGACGAAGAACGAGTGGCTCGGGCTGATCGACGTGGCCGGGCTCGAGGTGGAGGCCGTGTACGGCGGCTTCGACCGTGAGCCGCTCGGCGACGGGAGCCGCGAGTACGTCTTCGTGACCGCGCGTCCCTGAGGCCGCGTCGCCGACGCTGGCGCTCCCGCCGGGGCCGGACTAGGATCGCGGGCGTGCGGTTCGCGGTCAACCACCTGACCTTCGCCGACCCGATCCCGGCGTCCCTCATCGACTCGGCGCGGGAGGCGCTGCAGGCGGTGGTCGACGCCGGCGGCGACGAGGCCCGGCTCGTCCAGGTGGACGACACCCACGCCTTCCTCGTCCTCGCGTTCCCCGACGCCGAGACGGAAGAGCGCGTCAAGACCGAGGTCGGTGGGCCGTGGATGCGCGAGCACGTCGTGCCGCTGCTCGCGGAGCCGACGGACCGGCGCTCCGGCGAGGTCGTCGCAGGCTTCGACTGAGAGGCGCCGACGCGGCCTCGGCCACTGACGACCGTGCGTTTCGCGCCCGGGCCGCGCGATCGTAGGATCACTAGACCGCGCCGGGGACCCCCCCGGCCCCAAACAGAGAGGAGACGGGATGCCGACGATCATGGCGTACCACGACGTGAAGGACACCGACCACTGGCTCGCGTCGCCGCGGCGCGAGGAGATCTTCGGCCCGATCGGCGTGACCAACATCCGGACGTTCGTCGACCCGGGCAACCGCACGCGCGTCGGGCTGGTGATGGACGTCGCCGACCTCGACGCCGTGATGGCGCTGATGGAGACGCAGGCCGCGGCGGACGCGATGGAGCACGACACCGTCGTCCCCGAGACGGTCGTCTTCCTCGTCGAGGCCTAGGAGCCGCACCGGCTACCGGCAGCGGGGCGGGCGCACGACCGTCGCCTGCCCCGCCCGGGCCGCAGGAGCCGCGGTCGCGCACCCGCCGGCCGGAGAGTCGCGAGCGGCCCCGGCACGACATCCCGGTCGCGTCTTCCGCCCGTGTGGCCTCGGTGCGACACTTGACGTCGGATGACCACCGGGGCGCAGATCGACGTCCGGCGCCTCGACGGCGCCGGCGCCCACGCGGAGTGCGATCGCCTCGCGGACGTCCTTCTCGACTGCGTCGACGGCGGTGCGTCGGTGCGCTACCTGGCGCCGTTCTCACACGAGCAGGCGCGCGACGCCTTCGCGGTGGTCGCCGAGGACGTCCAGCGGGGCCGCCGGGTGCTCCTCGCCGCGTACCTCGGGACGGAGCTGGTGGGCACCGTGCAGGTCGCCCTCGCACAGCAGCCGAACTCGCCGCACCGCGCGGAGATCCAGCAGCTCCTCGTCCGCCGCGCGGCGCGCCGCCGCGGGATCGCCCGCCTGCTGATGGAGGCCGCCGAGCGAGAGGCGCTCGCCGAGGGGAAGACGCTGCTCGTGCTCGACACCGTGACGGGCGACGCCGCGGAGCGTCTCTACGAGGTGACGGGCTGGGCGAAGGTCGGCGTCATCCCCGACTACGCGCTCTACCCGGACGGGCGGCCCTGCGACACGACCGTGTTCTACAAGGCCCTGTGACGCCGCGGGGGCCGGCAGCCGGGTCGGGCCTGTCGCGAGGGGCTCCCGACCGTGACCGGGACGGGGCCCGCGATCCCCGCCGGGAACACGCGGTGCCGACCACGCGTTGACGCAGGGACGATGCCCGTGCTCTTCACGCCCTTCGCCCAGCGCTCCGTCACGCTCCGCAACCGGATCGTCGTCTCGCCGATGTGCCAGTACTCCTCGGTCGACGGGATGCCGAACGAGTGGCACGAGGTTCACCTCGGCAGCCGTGCCGTCGGCGGGGCCGGCCTCGTGATCACCGAGGCCACCGCCGTCACGCCCGAGGGCCGGATCTCCCCCCGGGACGCAGGCATCTGGAACGACCGCCAAGCCGAGGCCTGGTCACGGATCGCCGCCTTCGTGGCGCGGGCCGGCGCCGTGCCGGGCATGCAGCTCGCGCACGCGGGGCGGAAGGCGAGCACGGACGTGCCCTGGCGTGGTCGCGGACGGGTGTCGCCGAGCGACGGCGGATGGCAGCCGGCCGCGCCGAGCGCGATCCCGTTCCACCCGTCCGACGATCCGCCCGCTGCCCTCGAGGCGGCGGGGATCCGCGCGGTCGTCGAGGCGTTCCGCGCCGGCGCCTCGCGCGCGCTCGACGCGGGGTTCCGCCTCGTCGAGCTCCACGCCGCCCACGGCTACCTCCTGCACGAGTTCCTGTCGCCGCTCGCGAACGCGCGCACGGACCGGTACGGAGGGGGGCTCGAGGGCCGGACGCGGCTCGTGCTCGAGGTGGCGGACGCCGTCCGCTCCGTGTGGCCGGAGGAGCTGCCGCTCTGGGTCCGGATCTCGGCGACCGACTGGGCCGACGGCGGCTGGGACGTCGACGAGAGCGTCGAGCTCGCCCGGTCGCTCGCCGCGCGCGGGGTCGACCTGATCGACGTCTCCTCCGGGGGCCTCGTACCCCACCAGGACGTCGTGCTCGGGCCCGGCTACCAGGTGCCGTTCGCCGAGCGGATCCGCCGTGAGGCGGGGATCGCGACCGGCGCCGTCGGGCTGATCACGGAGCCCGCGCAGGCCGAGGCCGTGGTCGCATCGGGACAGGCGGACGTCGTCCTGCTCGCCCGGGAGCTGCTTCGCGACCCCTACTTCCCCCGTCGCGCCGCGCAGGCGCTCGGCGCCGAGCTGACACCGCCCGACCAGTACCTCCGCGCCTGGTAGGGGTCACGACCGCGGCGGCGCGGATCGCCCGACCGGGACCGGTACGGTGCACGTCGGACAGCCGCGACGCGAGGGAGAGAGATGGAGGCCGACGAGCCTCGAGTCACACAGGAGGAGACGGAACCGTTGTCGGGCCAACGGTTCGCGGCCCACGAGCGCATGTCGACGGGTGCCCTCGCACGATGGACGCGGGCATGCGCCACGCATCCCTGGCGCGTCGTCGGCGCCTGGATCGCGATCATCGCCGTCCTCGTGCTCGCCGTCGTGGCGTTCGGCGGGCAGTTGCGGGACGCGTTCGAGATCCCCGGCTCGGACACGCAGAAGGCGACCGACCTCATCGAGGCCGAGTTCCAGGCCGAGCAGGGGGGCGTGCTCAACCTCGTCTTCGCCGCGCCCGTCGGAGAGGCGCTCGACACCCCGGAGCGCCGCGCCGCGATCGAGGAGGCGGTCACGAGGCTGCAGTCCGCCGAGTTCGCGCCGACCGACGAGCGGGCGGGCCTGGAGAGCGTGGGTGACCCGTTCGACGAGAGCACGGTGTCGGACGACGGGCGCATCGCGTACACCGAGGCGCAGTTCGACCGCGTGATCTACGAGAAGGACCGCGACGCCGTCGTCGCCGTGCAGGACGCCGTCCGCGAGACCGTCGAGCCCGCCGGCGTGATCGTCGAGTTCAACGGCGATGCGGAGTACCCCCCGCTCGAGCAGGGGACGCAGGAGCTGCTCGGGCTGCTGGCGGCGATCATCGTGCTCCTCGTCGTCTTCCGGACGTTCGTCGCGTCGGTGATCCCGATCGTGCTCGCGATCACCGCGGTCGCGACCGCCTTCGTGCTGCTGTTCCTGCTCGCCGGCCTGACCGACATCAACACGGTCACGCCGCTGCTCGTCTCGATGATCGGGCTCGGGGTCGGCATCGACTACTCGCTGTTCATCGTCACGCGGTTCCGCCAGCTCATCCACGAGGGGCTCTCGCCACGGGACGCCGCCGCCGAAGCGGGCGCCTCGGCCGGCCGCGCGGTCCTGTTCGCGGGCGCGACGGTCGCGATCTCGGTGACGGGCCTCGCCTTCTTCGGCCTCGACTTCGTGACGAAGCTCGGGTTCGGCAGCGCGCTCGGCGTCCTCACGACGGTGCTGATCGCGAACTCGCTCCTCCTCGCCGTGCTCGCGCTCCTCGGCCACAAGGTCGACCGGCTCAAAGTCCCCTTCCTGCGGCCGATCGACGACTCCGAGGCCGCCCGCGAGAAGACCCTCGTCGCCCGCTGGGGCCGGTTCGTCACCGCGCACGCGGGCATCGTGTTCACGGTCCTCCTCGTCGTCGGGCTCGGGCTCGCGGCGACGTCCATGCTCGTGCGGCTCGGGGCGGCCGACCAGGGCACCCAGCCCAAGGAGCAGACGAGCCGCCGGGCGTACGACCTCCTCGCCGAGGGCTTCGGCGCGGGCTTCAACGGCCCGATCCCGATCGTCGTCGACGTCAACGGCGACCCCGGAGCGCCGCAGCGCATCTACGACGGCGTGGAGGGCCTCCAGGGCGTGGCGTCCGTCGCCGAGCCGCAGTTCAACGACGCGAAGAGCGTCGCGATCGTCTTCGTCACGCCGGACTCCGCACCGCAGGACGAGGAGACCGACCGGCTCGTCGATCGCCTCCGCGCGGACGTCGTGCCCGCCGCGACGGAGGGCGGCGATGCGGTCGCCTACGTCTCGGGCCTCACCGCCGCGTTCAAGGACATCGGCGAGCGCATCGTCGAGCGGCTGCCGCTCTTCCTCCTCTACATCATCGGCGTCACGTTCATCGTCCTCGCGATGGCGTTCCGCTCGATCGTCGTCTCGCTGACCGCGGCGGTGACGACGATCCTCTCGGCCTTCATCGGCTTCGGCGTGCTCACCCTCGTCGTCCAGGAGGGCCACCTGCTCGGGCTCACCGGCCTCGACCGAACGGGGCCGATCGAGACCTTCGTGCCGCCGATCGCCTTCGCGATCCTCTTCGGCCTCTCGATGGACTACATGGTCTTCCTGATGAGCCGGATCCGCGAGGAGCACGTGCACGGCCTGAAGACGCGCGACGCCGTCGACCACGGGATCGCGGCGATCGGGCGCGTCGTCGTCGCCGCCGCACTGATCATGGGCACGGTCTTCGCCGCGTTCGTTCTGAGCGGCGACCGCGTCGCGAAGGAGTTCGGGCTCCTGCTCGCGGTCGCGATCCTCACCGACGCGCTCGTCGTCCGGATGACGCTCGTGCCCGCCTTCTTCACGCTCCTCCAGGAGAAGACCTGGTACATGCCGCGCTGGCTCGATCGGCTGCTCCCGAACATCACGATCGAGCCGCCGCACGACAGCGAGGCTGCTGCCGCGGCGCTCGCGGGCGCGGACGCGCCGGATCCCGAGGCGACCGAGGCCTGAGAAGCGGGCGGCGCGCCGTGCGGGCGGCTCAGCGGGCCCGGCCGAGGGCGAGGAGCAGGCCGGCGACCGACGCCGCGCCCCGGATCGAGCCATCCTCGAGCAGGGCCGTGACCTCGTCGAGCGGCACGAGCACGACCTCCGGCGCCTCCATCTCGTGCGGCTCGGGCTCGTGTCGCCGCTCCGCCCCGCGCGCGAGGAAGACGTGCCCCTGGTTCGCCGCCTTCGAGGCGTCGACGTCGAGCGAGGCGAGCAGCTCGAGCTCGTGCGCCACGAACCCGGTCTCCTCCCGGAGCTCGCGCACGGCTGCGTCGACCGGGGCCTCGCCGGCGTCGAGCTTCCCTCCCGGGAGCTCGAGGGTCACCCGACGGACGCCCTGCTTCCACTGCCGGGTCAGCACGACGCGATCGTCCGACGTCACCGCGACGACGAGCGCGTAGTCCTCGAGCACCCCGACGAGGTAGTCGTCGGCGATGCGCCCGCTCGGGAGCCGCACCGTGTCCCGGCGCACGCGGAAGTGCGGGTCGTCGAAGGCCGGCTCCGAGTCGATCTGCTCCCACTCCTCCGGCGGCATGCGGCGATGCTAGCGACCTCGTGTCACCGGGCGATCGCGGGGCTCGGTCGCGCACGGCGGTGCGCACGACCTCGCGCGTGGTGAGCCCCGGTCGCCCTCAGACGTCCCACGCGCCCGCGAGCAGGCGCGGGACGACGTGGTCGAGGATGCGCAGCGTCATCCCCCAGAGCACGTGGCCGTCGACGTCGATCCCGTCGACCTCGATCGGCTCGGGAAAGCGACGG
>NZ_DBNHWK010000041.1:0-41283 GCF_057140465.1 Gaiella sp. | reverse complement strand
TTCCGGGGTATTGGCCCGGATCCAGCACCCATACCCAGCGGTCCCCGAGTCGGACCGCGTATCGAAAGCGACTAGACGGCGTTTACCCGAGCGTGACGACGCAGGTCGCTCAGCGCTTGAGCTCGACCTCGACGAAGGTGAACTCGTAGTCGTTGGCGTTGACGACGTCGTGCTCGACACCCGCTCCCCGGAAGTACGGCGCGCCGACCTCGAGGATCGCGTCCCGTTCTCCGTCCGGCTCGACGAGCCGGAGCGTGCCGTCCGTCAGCGGCACGACGACGTAGTCGTACTCGTGCCGGTGCCATCCGGTCGCCGCGCGCGGGGCGAAGTGCCAGCGGGTGACGCGCACGGCGTCGTTCTCGATCAGCACCGTCGGGGTTGCGCGCTCGGTCACGGCCGTTCTCCCGTCTCGACGCACTCGGCGTTCACGTAGCCCGAGCGGAACGGCCTCGCCTCGCCGGTCTCCTCGTCGAACGTGTGGCGGAGCACGCACCCCGTGTCGTTCGCGAGCAGGTGGATCGACACCGACGTCACGTCCGAGGTCGTCCGCACGCGGTGGACATCGTCCCGTGGGGGGAGGAGCACGTAGTAGTCGCCCGGCTCGAGCGGGCGCTGGCGGAGGAGGTCGAGGCGGCCGTCGCCCGGCTCGTAGAACTCCTCGTCCTGGTTGCCCCGGTACAGGCCGACGAGTCCCCAGGCGAGGTGGTCGTGCACCGGCGTCATCGACCCCGGCGGGACGACGAGGCTGAACAGGCAGAGCGAGCGGTCGGCCGCGCGGAAGAGGAGCCACTGCCCGATCCCGCCGCCCATGCCGCTCTCGGGAGCGTCCTCCTGGAACGCCGCGGGCAGCCAGTCGGGGGTCGCGAGCAGCCGGCGGAACGCGGGCTCGACGAGGCGGCACGCCTCCTCGGCGGACGCGGAGCGGGTGATCGCCCCGCGCACCTCGTCGACGAACGCGCGGACGAGCGGGGTATCGAGGAGCCACTCGTCGTGCTCGAGCGGCTCGAGGTCGTGATCGTGGAAGTCGCACATCGGCGGTCGGCCGCCCACGATAGTCGTGGACGACCGCCGGATCCAGCGCCGTCGCCCCGGCGGCGGCCGCGCACGACGCCCGGCCTCGTCGGGCGTCCCCGGCGTGTGCCGGGCGGGCGTCGACCCCCGGATAGGATGGCCGCATGGCCACCTTCCTCCACACCATGGTCCGGATCACCGATCCGGAGCGCTCCCGCGCCTTCTACGAGGCGCTCGGGTTCCGCTTCAGCCGCGACATGGACATCGTCCGTGACGGCGAGCTCGAGGCGACGAACTACTTCTTCTCGATCGGCGACAGCGAGAACGTCCTCGAGCTGACCTACAACCACGACGGGCGCACGTACGAGATCGGCACCGCGTACGGGCACATCGCGGTGGGCGTCGACGACCTCGACGGCGCGCTCGCGCAGCTGCAGCGGGAGCACGGCATCGAGCCCGAGCGTCCGCCCTACCGCGTGACCGAGGGCGGGTCGCGGATCTGCTTCGTGCGCGATCCCGACGACTACCGGATCGAGCTGATCGAGCGACGGAGCCACTGATGGACGCCGCCCGGGCGCGCGCGATCGCCGAGGAGGCGTACGTCTTCGCGTTCCCGATGCTGATGGGGTACCGGGCGGCGTTCGGAATGGCCTTGTACGAGAAGAGCCCGGGGTACCGGGGGTCGCTGAACGCGCTCGTCAGCGATGCGCGGACGCTCGACCACACGTTCAGGGAGGTCATCACCCCGAACGCCGACACCCCGTACTCGATGGCCGTGCTCGACCTCCGGGCGGAGCCGGTGGTGCTGCGCGTCCCCGCGGTCACGGATCGCTACTACGTGATGCAGATCGAGGACCTGTTCGGGACGAACGCGCACTACGTCGGCACGCGCGCGACCGGCAGGTCTGCCGGGAGCTACGTCCTCGCCGGGCCGGGCTGGCAGGGGGAGCGGCCGCCCGGCACCGAAGCCGTGCTGCCCCTCGAGACCGACCTCGCGTTCGTGATCGGGCGCACCCAGCTGCTCGGCGCAGACGACCTGCCCGCGCTCGGGGCGGTGCAGCAGGGGTACCGGCTCCAGCCGCTCAGCGCGTTCCTCGACGTCGACCCGCCGCCCCCGGCGCCGCACCTCGACTGGCCGCTCTGGGACGACGACGCCTCGCGCGACGAGCGCGCCTTCGCGTATCTCTCGTTCCTCCTCGGCCTCTGCCGGCCGACCCATCCGAGCGAGGCCGAGCTGCTGGCGCGCTTCGCGGAGATCGGGATCGCGCCGGGCGCGCCCTTCGACGCGGACGGCCTCGAGGCCGACGCCCGGGAGGCCCTGCGCGCCGGCGTCGAGTCGGCCCGCGGTGCGATCGCTGCGAAGGCCGAGCGCCTGGGGGCCACCGTCAACGGCTGGACCGCAGTCGATGCCTTCGGCGATCGGGGCTTCTACGGGGGCGACTACCTGCTTCGGGCGGCGTCGGCGATGGCCGGCTGGGGCGGCAACGACCGCGTCGAGGCCTCGTACCCGCTCACGCGCGTCGACGGGGACGGCGCGCCCCTCGACGGAGCGCACCGCTACCGGTTGCGCTTCGAGAGCCTGCCCCCGGCGCGGGCGTTCTGGTCGGTGACGATGTACGACACGTCGTACGACGGCGTCGCCGGGTACCTCGTCGAGAACCCGATCGGCCGCTACCTCGTCAACTCGACGACCGAGGGGCTCGTCACGGGCGACAACGGGTCGCTCACGATCCACGTCCAGCACGACCGCCCGGAGGACGAGCACGCGCCGAACTGGCTGCCCGCCCCTGCCGGGCCGTTCTACCTCGCCCTGCGCATCTACTGGCCCGAGGCCGCCGCGCTCGATGGCGCGTGGTCGCCGCCGCCGGTCGACAGGGTCTCCTGACCGACCGACGGACGGGCATCCGCCGGGCCGGCCGGGGCCCGGCCGTTCCCCTCGGGGGCGTCGAAGGAGTACCGTTTCCTGATGCTCGCCGAGCCTGCACAGGCGCTCACCGACCTCGCCCTCGGGGTGGTGGCCGTCTCCCTCGCCGTGCAGCTGCGCCGCGCGCCGTCGATCACGCCGCACTGGCGCCGGGTCTTCTGGTGGTTCGGGGCGGCGGCGCTCGCCGGCTTCGTCCATCACGGGGTGATCGTGCGCTCCGCCGAGGCGGCGCAGGTGAGCTGGGCCGTGATCAGCTCCGGCGTCGTGATCGCCGTCTCGTTCCTGCTCGCCGCGACCGTCGTGGAGGTGCTCGGGCCGGGTCGGTCGCGCGCCTTCTGGCTGCTCCGCTCGGTCGGCGTCGTCGCCTACGTCGTGCTGGCGGCGCTCGGGTTCGCCGGTGTCGGGACGATGCTCGCCTGCGAGGGCCTGACGATGCTGAGCGTGCTCGGGCTGTGGGCGTGGGCCGCCTACCGCGACCATCCTCTCGGCCGCCCGATGCTCCTCGCGATCGCGGCCAGCATCGGTGCGTCCGCCGCCCACCTCCCCGCCGCCGACGTCCTGCAGGGCGTGGGTCTCGACCCGAACTCCACGTACCACCTCGCGCAGATCGTCGGCATCGTGCTCCTCTTCCGGGCGGTCACCGGGTTCGCAGGACGGGGAGCCGACGGCTGGGCTCGGCGCGTGCCGGCCGAAGCCGCGGGGACGCCGTGACCGGATCGCCGGACGGGGCGCGCGGAGGATCCGCACGCGTTCCGGAGGCGTGCCGGACGCGATGACCGGGCCGCACGAGCCGGCCGGCGGCGCGCTCACCGTCACCTCGAGCGACGGGACGACGATCGCGAGCAGCGTCAGCGGCTCCGGGCCGCCGATCGTGCTCGTCCACGGGACGACCGGATCCGACTTCTCCTGGGCATTCGTGCGACCGCACCTCGAGCCCGGTCACACGGTGGTCGCCGTCCAGCGCCGGGGACGGGGTGCGAGCGGCGACGGCCCCGACTACGCGATCGAGCGGGAGGCGGAGGACATCGTGGCGGTCGTCGACGCCCTCGGCGAGCCCGTCGTGCTCGTGGGGCACTCCCACGGTGCCACGTGCTGTCTCGAGGCGTCGCTGCTCACGACGGGCCTCCGTCGCCTCGTGCTCTACGAGCCCGCGATCGGGTGGCCGATCGACGAGCCCACCCTGCAGAGGGTCGATGCGCACGTCGCCGCCGGGCGTACCGAGGCCGCGGCCGAGACGTACCTCCGTGACGCGGCGCAGCTCACGGAGGACGAGCTCGCCGTGCTCCGCTCCTTCCCCACGTGGGGCGACCGCGTGGGCGCGGCCCACACGTTCACGCGCGAGGACCGCGCCGACGCCGGCTACGTCGCGGTCGCCGAGCGCCTCGCCCGGATGACGGTGCCGACGCTCCTGTTGACCGGCGGCGAGAGCCCCGGGGCGTTCCGGGCGTCGATCGACGAGCTCGCGGCCGTGCTGCCCGAGAGCACGGTGCAGGTCATCGAGGGGCACGGGCACGCAGCGAACGTCACCGCCCCGGACGTGCTCGCCGCCGCGATCCTCGCGTTCGCCGAAGCCGTCGACCGTCAGGGCTGAGGCCGGCCGCGGCGGCAGGAGGGCGTCCTGCGCCCCGCGTGCCGTCTCGCTCAGGCGTCGCGCAGGTCGACGATGCGCTTCGCCTTCCCGAGCGAGCGCTCGATCGTGCCCGGCTCGAGCGCGTCCACCGACACCGTGACGCCGATCGTCCCCTTGACCAGCGCACGCAGCTGCCCGGCGGCGGCGGCGCGCTCGTCGTCGCTCGCTGCGCCCGGCCGTGCCTCGACGCGCACCGTCAGCTCGTCGAGCCGGCGCGGCCGCGTGAGCACGAGCTCGAAGTGGGGGGCGAGCGCGGGGACGGCGAGGATCAGCTCCTCCACCTGCGTGGGGAAGAGGTTGACGCCGCGGAGGATGATCATGTCGTCGCTCCGTCCGGTCACCTTCTCGATCCTGCGCATCGTTCGTGCCGTGCCCGGGAGCAGACGCGTCAGGTCGCGCGTCCGATACCGGATCATCGGCAGCGCCTCCTTCGTGAGCGTCGTGAACACGAGCTCCCCTTCCTCCCCGTCCGGGAGGACGGCACCCGTGACGGGGTCGATCACCTCCGGGTAGAAGTGGTCCTCCCACACGTGGGGGCCGTCCTTCGTCTCGACGCACTCGCTCGCGACGCCCGGGCCGACGATCTCCGAGAGGCCGTAGAGGTCGACGGCGTGCATGTCGAGCCGCCCCTCGATCTCGCGCCGCATCTCCTCGCTCCAGGGCTCGGCGCCGAAGATCCCGACCTCGAGCGACGTCGACCGCGGGTCGATCCCCCGGCGCTCGAGCTCGTCGACGATCGCGAGCATGTAGGAGGGCGTGACCATGATCACGTCGGGCTCGAAGTCGACGATCAGCTGCACCTGACGCGCGGTCATCCCGCCCGAGACCGGGATCACCGTGCAGCCGAGGCGCTCGGCCCCGTAGTGGGCGCCGAGGCCGCCGGTGAAGAGGCCGTAGCCGTAGGCGATGTGGACGCGGCTGCCCGGCCGGCCCCCCGCCGCCCTGATCGAGCGGGCGACGACGTCGGCCCAGACGTCGAGGTCGCGCCGGGTGTAGCCCACGACCGTCGGCCGCCCCGTCGTCCCGCTCGAGGCGTGGATGCGCGCCACCTGCTCGAGCGGCACGGCGAACATCCCGAACGGGTACGTCGACCGGAGGTCGTCCTTCGTCGTGAACGGGAACCGGGCGAGGTCCTCGAGCGTCCGGCAGTCGTCGGGGTGGACACCCGACTCGTCGAAGCGTGCGCGGACGTGGGCGACGTTCTCGTACGCGTGCCGCAGCGTCCACTGCAGCCGCTCGAGCTGGAGGGCGGCGAGCTCGTCGTGCGACGCGCGCTCGATCGGCTCGAGCTCCCCGTCCCCGGGGGCGCGGTCTCGACGGCGCGTCATCACGTCCCGAGCGTTCGCGAATGCCCGCGGAACTCGGCGACGACGGCGTCGCCGCGACGTACGGTGACGTCGAAGATCCCGCTGCGCCCGAACCGCGTCCGCTCTCGGCCCTCGGCGACGAGCTCGTCGCCGAGGCGCACGGGTGCGACGAAGGCGATGTCACAGGCGGCGGCGACGGTCGTCGGCCCCTCCGTGTTGCAGGCGAGCGCGAAGGCGCTGTCGGCGAGCGTGAACACGTAGCCGCCGTGGCAGAGGCCGTGCCCGTTGACCATCGCGTCGGTCACCGTCATCCGCACCCTCGCGTAGCCGTCGCCGAGCTCCTCGAGCTCCATGCCGAGGGCGCGGCTCGCGACGTCGGCGTCCCACATCCGCCGTGCCGAGGCCGGAGCCGCGTCGCGATCGGCGCTCAGCATCGCCCCCGATCCTCGTGACCGGCCCGGGGTGCGCTAGGCACCGCTCGCGGGCTGGTCGCCGTCGCCCGACTCGTCGTCGGCTCCGTCCTTCTTCCGTGACCGGGCCTCCGCCGCCTTCGCCTTGGCGTCGACGTAGGACTCCTTGACGAGCAGCTTCCCGCCCGTCCAGCCGAAGACGATGATCACGAGGACGAGCGCGTACACCTGGTTGATCGCGGTCGTCCAGAGTTGCTGCGCGAGCGAGTAGGCGGTCGCGGTCGTCGCGTCCGTGTAGTCGGAGAGCGCGACGGCGTTGGCCGCCTGCGTGATGCCCACGGCACCCGGCGTCACGGACGTCACGTTGGCGGCCGAGCTGGATCCGATCACCGACATCACCGAGCCGACGGTGACCGGGATCGAGTACGCGGCGAGGAAGATGCAGATGACGCCGATCTTCGCCGCGTAGCTCGCGGCCTGGGGGAGGAGCACCTGCAGCGTGTAGGCCTTGGGCGAGGAGAGGATCTTGCCGCCCGTCTTCGCCTGATCCCAGAGCTTCTTGAGCCACCGCCAGAAGATCCTGGTGAGCAGCACGAGGACGAACACGGCTCCACCGACGATCGCGAGCGCGAGCACCGGGTGGTCGCGGAACCAACCGAGCTCGACGTCGAAGGCCGCCCCGGCCTCGAGGAACAGGTAGAGGTACACGAGCCCGCCGACGACCGTGAAGAAGATCTTGTTCACGAGGTACGCGGCGAAGACCCCGGTGAAGGTTGCGCCCTGGATGATCGCGACGAACATCAGGAGCGTGACGAAGGTGCCGATGTTCGCCGGCAGGAAGTTGTTCATGGCGACGCCGACCGCGTACGCGGTGACGATCGGCCACAGCTGCACGCCTCCGTCGGGGTAGCCGTAGCGGAGGATGAAGTAGTACGCGACACCGTTGAACGTCGTCTGCGCGACCTGCAGCACCGAGCCGGCGAACAGGTAGCCGACGGGGACGTCCTTGAGCGTCGCCCAGAACTCCGACAGCCAGCCGGTGACGTCGATCCCGAGCAGGTCGAGGACGACGAGGAGGATCAGGATCCCCGCGACCCAGCCGAGGATCTTCGTCAGCCGGCGCTTGCGCGACCGGTCGCCGAGCGGGCTGACGACGGAGACGGCGTCGGTCACGGGCGCGTGCCCACCCTCAACGGCATGGTGCGAGCATAGACCGCCCGGGCGCCCGGATTCAGGTCGCAGGCAGCTCCGGGCCGTCCTCGCCGTCGCCCGCCGCCGCCCGCATCGCCGCGTAGCGCTCCCGCCGGTCCTTGGTGAACTCGCCGATGATGATCTGGAGTGAGGCGGTCAGCGGAACCGCGATCAGCGCCCCGACGACACCGAGGAGCGCGCCGAAGACGGTGACGCTCGTGATCACGAAGAAGCCGGAGATGTTCACCGCCTTGCCCTGGATCGTCGGCGTGAGCAGGTTGTTCTCTATCTGCTGGTAGACGAGCACGACGGCGAGCATGATCAACGCCGCCGTGAGGCCCTCCTCGGCGAGGAGCACGAGCGTCAGGATGAACCCGGCGATGGTGGCACCGAGGTTCGGGATCAGGTCGAGGAACCCGGCGATCACGCCGAGCGCGAGCGCGTAGCTCGAGCCCAGGATCCAGGCAGTCCCTCCCTGCACCGTGCCCGCGATCACCGCGATCGACGCGGCTCCGATCGCCCAGCGCGAGACGGTGTTCGCCGATCGCTCCCAGAGCCTCGTCGCCGTGTCGCCCTCGCTCGGGGGAAGGATCGAGGCGATCGCGCGCTGGAGGTTCGGCGCGTCGGAGATGAAGAAGAGCGAGACGAAGATGAGCGTGAACGCGGCGAGCCCGGCGCTGAAGAGGCCGCCGGCGAGCCCGACGAGCCCGGAGAGCGCGTCCGGGATCCGGTCTGCGACCTGCTGGGCGGCGTTCTCGGTCTCCGACCCGGCCGTCGTGTCTCCCAGCCACCCGAGCTCGTCGGAGTCGCGGAGCGACGCGACCGTGTCGGGAAGCTCCGTGAGGAACTGCTGCATCGACTCGAGCAGCGGCTTCAGGAGGAGGAAGCCGAGGATGCAGAGCAGGACGACGGATCCGAGCACCATGATCGTCGCCGACAGGCCGCGGCCGAGGCCTGTCTTCTTCATCAGGAAGCGCGTCGGTGCCTCGAAGACGAGGCCCAGGAAGATGCCGAGGAACACGATCAGCAGCGCGTGCCGGACCGTCACCACCGCGGCCCCGAGGAAGACGACGAGAGCGGCGAGGAGGAGCGTGCGCGTCGTGATCGTGACGCTGAGCGAGCGGTACCTGCCGGGCGTTGCTACCGGCTCGTCCAGGCCCGTCATGGGCGGCGATGCTACTCGGGCGGCAGGACGGCGCTCGCCGGGCCGCCGTTGAGCTCCGCGCGCCACGCGCGCAGCAGCTCGTTCACGTGGGCGGCGCCGACGATCGGCTCGTCTGGGGCCCGGAGACGCCGCGGGTGGAGAATGAACGCCTCCGTCTGGGGCCCGCCGAGGCCGCCGTGGAAGGAGATCAGCTCCTCGAACGCGCACCCCTCGTCGAGCGCGCCGTCGTAGAAGCTGCCGATCATGATGTCGGCCACGTGCGGGAAGCCGTCGGTGCGTAGGAGGTGGCGGGGCGCGTTCGGCGAGAACGCCGCGAGCGGGTCCTCGCCTTCGACCCGGCCGTCGGCGAGGTAGTGGGCGCCGCCGCCGCCGAGCGCCACCGCGCCGCGCTCGGACGAACGGACGAGGAGCCAGCCGACGTGCGGGTGCTCGCGGAGCGCCGGGATCAGGCGCGGGTGGCGCTCCTGGATCTCCTCCAGCGTGAGGCGGCGTCGCTCCTCCATCAGGTAGACGAGGCCGAGGTTCCCCGACCCCATCACGACCACCTTCTGGTCGGAGACGTCGTTCTTCGGGCGCTTCTGCTTTCCGCTGCGGCCGGTGGCCTCGCCGAGCGCGTGCCCGACCATCGAGTCCTGCTCGTCGCCGCCCGCCATCTCCGACACGTCGATGCCCTCGAGGGAGCGCTCGACGAGGTCGTCGAGCCCGTAGCCGTTGCGCTGCTTGAACGTCGCGCCCTGCGTCTGCCCGTGGTCGGACAGGACGACGATCTCGTACGGGCGCGGCGCGTAGCGGCGCGCGCGCTCGATGCGGCCGAACTGCTGGTCGAGCTTGCGGAGCGCCTCGAGGGTGTCCGCCCGCTCGAGCCCCGAGTGGTGCGCGACCTCGTCGTAGCTCGAGAACGTCGCGTAGACGGCGGGGCGGCCGCGCATCATGTCGGTGAGCACGCCGTAGACGATCAGGTCGCGGACGACGACGCACATCGCCGCGCGCATGAACGGGTAGATGCCGCCGCGATGGCCGCGGGGCCGCACGTCGCGGCGGATCGCGCGCAGGGCCGCGATCCACTCGAGGATCACCTCCCATCCGAACAGCACGAGCACGCGCGTGACGTTGAAGCCGTTCGCGAAGAACGCCCGGTAGCCGGGGTTCGCGCGCTTCTCGGCCTCGATGCGGCTGACGGTGAGGATCACCTCGTCCGCCTCGCCGGAGAGGAGGTTGCCGCGGCTCGCCCCGCCGTCGAGCAGGAGCCCCCGGCCGCCGGCGTGGCGCCGCTCGATCTCGGCGCAGTCAGGAGGCGCCGAGCACGTCATCGTCGTCGCCGTCTCCTTCTCCACCCAGCGGAAGGCCGGGATGTCCTCGTTCGAGCCGAGCAGGATCCCGGCCTGGCTCGCGCCGGTCTGCGACGACAGGTCGGTCTCCCACCCCGTCAGCTCGTACTCGTGCTCGGCGAGCCACCGTGCCATGTTCGGGGCGTTGCCGTCGCGCATCGCGCGGCGCAGGACGGGGAGGGCGAGCCCGTCGATCTCGAGGAAGAGGACGCCCGGAGCGTCGGCGGCCGTGACGTCGCCCTGCCGCCGTGCGACGCGGCGGACGACGCGGAACGTGTACTCGTCGTCGTCGTTCGTGCCGAGCAGCACCTCGAGGACGATCGTCACCGCCGCGGCGACGAGCGCCGTCAGCAGGGCCCGCCAGAAGGACGTCACCGAGATCGCCTGCTCGGTGACGGCGTCGGCGATCAACAGCATCAGTGCGTCCGCGACGAGGACGAGCAGGAAGTTGAGGACGAGCGTCAAGGGGAGCCGGAGCGCTGCGATCAGGGGCGGCAGCAACGCATTGAGGACGCCGATCACCGCCGCGACGACGATCGCGCCGAGGAACCCCTCGATCGAGACGCCGGGAACGATCGCCGCCGCGACGAGCAGCGACGCGGCCCCGACGAGCCAGCGGACGAGGAGGTGCGTCGGTCGCAGGCGCGGCAGCTCGGGCTGCCAGCGCACGGCTTCCGCGTAGGGGGTCGTCCCGCCCTCGGTCATAGGCCAGCCTATCCCTGTGGTGGCGGCATGAGGAGCGCGGCCTTCGCCGCCGTGTACTCCTCGTCGGTCAGCTCGCCGCTCGCATGGAGCGTGGCGAGTCGCTCGAGCTCCGATGCCGTCCCCGCTGCAGGTGCGGCGGGGGCCGCCCCGGCGGCGCGCGCCTGCCGGCCCGCCTGCCAGCTGTCGTAGCGCTCGCGGGCCACGCCGATCCAGTCGACGGCGACGGCGTCGGGGAACTCCCGAGCGGTCTGGCGACGCAGCAGCTGCACGCCGAAGGCGGCCAGCACCGCGAAGACGAGGATCCAGAGGCCGCGGCCGAACTGCGGCGTCGGCTTCCAGAGCAGCAGCAGGAGGTAGAGGATGCCGGCCGCGCCGAAGGCGAGCTCGGGTCGCCGCAGCCACGGCGCGATCACGCCGCGGAGGCCCGTCGCCCGCCTCGCGGGGCCTGCGAGCCAGACGCCGGCGAGCGCGACGATCCCCACGATCACGAGGCTCCAGCCGGAACCGGTGAGCAGGCGCGTGATGATGTCCCACGCCTCCTCGACCGCCGGCTTCACGGACTCGGAGGTGACGAGCGAGTCGACGATGTACCTCCCGCCGAGCGAGCGGAGGACCAGGAGCAGGAAGCCCGCGATCACGAGCCCGATCGCGATCGCCCGCAGCTCGAGACGGCGGCGCCCGCGTGCGAGCCAGATCGCGGCCGCCCAGGCGGCGAGCGCGAGGAGCCAGATCCAGTTCGCGATCACCTTCAGGAACTGCGTCACGTCCTGGGCCGCCTCGAGCTGTCCGGACTCGAGGATCACGACCCGGCCGGTGTCCTCCGGGAGCTGGTCGGTCACGTTGCTGACGAAGGAGAAGCGGTCAGCGAGGCGCGTGACGAGCGGACGCAGGTCGAGCGTGACGTCGCCGCCGCGCGTGAGGAGGAAGCGCGTCTCGCCATCGAGCACCTTCACCAGCTGCTCGTGAGCAGCGCCCGTGACCTCGACCCAGACCGTCTGCACCGCCGGCCGCTTCAGGAGCTCCTTCGCCGCCCGGTCCGCCAGCTCACGGGAGATGCCGGCGATCGGGCCGGCGAGCGACTGCAGGTTGTCCGGCAGCTCGTCCTCGAGCTCCGCCGCGACGTCGATGTTCGTGTACAGGGCGTCGACGAGCGTCGCCGCGACCTGGGTCTGGATCTCCTCGGTGGTGATGAGGAGCCGTGAGGTCTCCTTGAACTGGTCGGTGTCGAGCGCCTCCGCCCGGACGAAGTTCGCGAGCGCGCTGACGAGCGCGAGGACGATGCCGGCGACGACCAGGGCACGTGCGAGCACACGGCGGGCGCGACGGGCCGGTGTCGGTGCCTCGCCGCCCGAGGCTCGCGTCTCCGGAGTCGGTGTCTCCGCCACGGGCGGCAGTATCGCAGGTCGCGGTCAGTAGCATCGGCGACCATGGCGTCACGCATCGTCTACGTCGGGCACGGCACGGTGCTCGTCGACCTCGACGGCGTCCGCCTGCTCACCGATCCCGTTCTGCGGCTCGTCGTCACCCACCTCCGCCGTGCACGGCGCGTCGACCACGACGCCCTCCGCGGCGTCGACGCCGTGCTCGTCTCGCACCTCCACTTCGACCATCTCGACCTCCCGTCGCTCGAGCGCCTCGGCCGTGAGCTCCCGATCGTGGTGCCGCGCGGAGCGGCCCGCCTCCTGCGCCGCAGGCGCTTCGTCCACGTGGCGGAGCTCGACGTGGGGGAGGAGCTCCGCGTCGGCGCGCTCACAGTTCGCGCCACGCCGGCCGCCCACGACGGCAGCCGCCTCCCCTTCGGGGCGAAGGTCGACCCGGTCGGCTTCCTCCTCGAGGGCTCCCAGCGCGTCTACTACGCGGGAGACACCGACCTCTTCGCGGGGATGGCGGAGATCGGCCCGCTCGACGTCGCTCTCGTCCCGATCTGGGGATGGGGCCCGGGCCTCGGGCCCGGTCACCTCGACCCGGAGCGCGCCGCCCGGGCGGTGGCCCTGCTGCGGCCTCGCGTCGCGATCCCCGTGCACTGGGGGACGTACTTCCCGATGCACAAGGGGATCGGCAGGCGACCCGCGTACCTCGCGTCTCCCCCGGGTGCGTTCCGCGCGGCCGCCGCGGAGGTCGCGCCGGACGTCGAGATCCGTGTGCTCCAGCCCGGCGAGGAGACGGTGGTCGAGGGCGCACGGGCGCAGGAGTCGACGAGGTGAGCGGGGCGCGAGCGGCCGCGCGACGCGTGCTCGGGAGCGGGCACGGGATCGCAGGCTCCGTCTACGGCACGATCGTCGTGCTCTCGATCATCGCCGGCGCCGACCGGGGGAGCGACACGGCCCTCGGGCGCCTCGCGGCGCTCGTCGCCGTGACCGCCGTCGTCCTCTACGTCGCGCACGTGTACGCGCACGGCCTCGGCGAGAGCGTGATCCGCGGCTCACGGCTCACGCGGCGCGACGTGCTCGACCTCGCGCGTCGCGAGTCGTCGATCATCCTCGCGGCGGCGCTGCCGGTGGCCGCGCTGCTGCTCGGGTCCGTCGGCGTCGTCCGGCCGACGCGCGCGATCTGGCTCGCGGTCGCGCTCGGCGCGGGAGCGCTCGCCGCGCAGGGGCTGCGCTACGCCCGCCTCGAGCACCTCGGGCGGCCGGCGACCGCCGCCGTCGTCGCGGTCAACGTCGCGCTCGGGCTGGCGCTGATCGGCCTCAAGGCGCTGCTCGCGCACTAGCGGCCGCCGATCGTGCCGGAGTCGGAGGGCGACCTCTCGGCCGGCCGTGCGCCGTCAGCGCGGCGGCGGCCCGTCGCCGGCGAGGTCCTCGGCGACGAGGCCGAAGAGGACACCGTCGACCCAGGTCTCGTTCCGCCAGTAGGCGCTGCGGCGCACGCCCTCGCGGACGAACCCGGCACGCTCGGCATGGCGGATCGCGCGCTCGTTGAAGGCGTAGACCTCGAGCTGGAGCCGATGGAAGCCGAGCTCGTCGATCAGGTGGCGCTGGAACAGCCGGGCGGCCGTGTCGGCCACGCCGCGCCCCCGGAACCGTGGATCGACGGCGACCCCCTCGAGGCCCGCGATGCGGGAGCGCCGGTTGACGCGCTGGAACGCCATCGTCCCGGCGCGTTCCCCGCCGACCTCGATCACGTACAGCCCCGAGGCGTCGGGATCGGTGTCGGCGGCGGCGATCGCGGCGTGGAGCTCCTCCGCCGAGCCGGGACGGATCGCGGCGAGGAACGGCGCCACGTCGCCGTGGGTGACGAGACCGACGAGGTCGTCGACGTCGTCGGCGGTCGCCCGCCGGATCGTCACCGCGTCGGACACGGCGCGATTCTACTCCCCAGCCGTGCGACCGGCCGTGCCCGACGCGGTCGGGCACGGCCGGCGCGCGGTCAGGCCGGCGCGGCCTTGCGCAGGCCGTGGAGCTTGATCGCGAGGATGATCTCGGTGACGCCGCGGATCATGCAGACCGCCGCGACCCAGATCACGAGCAGGAACGCCTGCCGTCCGAAGTACCCGGCGGCCCAGAAGCCGAGCGCGATCTCGATGATCCCGGCCACGAGCTGCAGCCACCACGCGGGCACGTCCCCCTTCGTGATGAAGGAGACGACGATGTCGAACGTGCCCTTGAGCACGAGGAAGAAGCTCATCAGGCTCGCGACCGCCGCGAAGGTCGTGAACGGCGTCGTCAGCGCAATCACGCCCGCGACGACGAACAGCACGCCGAGGAGCGCGTGCACGATCTTCCAGCCCGTCGTCGAGGCTCCGATCGCGAAGAACTCGTTGATGCCGAAGAACACCGCCACGAAGCCGAAGAGGTACGAGATCGCCGCGGCACTCTCGTACTCGAAGCGGAAGATGACCAGTGAGACGACGAGCCAGGCGATGCCCGTGACGAGGAACAGCCACCACCAGCGGCCGGCTTCCTCGCGGACCTCGCTGTCGTCGAGGACGAACGAAGACATGCGCAGCACTCCTCCGTGGGGTCTCGGGCGCAGCGCCCCGAGCGCGCCGCGCGTTGCCTAGAGCGATTCGACCTCCGTCGCGGCGCTCCTCCCGTCCGCCGACGTCAGTCGGCGCGGGCCGACCCGCCCGGAGCCGAGTGCGACGCCGAGCAGGATCAACGCCAGCCCGCCGAGCGCCGCCGCGGTGATCGGCTCGTCGAGCAGGAGGGCACCGTAGACCAGGGCGAAGCCCGGCATCAGGTACGTGACGAGGCTGACGCGCGTCGATCCGTAGAGGCGGAGCGTGCGGTAGAAGACGAGCTGTGCGCCGGCGGTGCCGATGACCGCGAGCGCGAGGAGCGAGACGATCGCCCCGCGTGTCGGCACGTCGCTCGGCCAGCGGAGGATCGCCGGGACGAGCAGGTACGCGGTCGACGCGATCATCGCCCCCGTGGCGAGCACCGGCCCCGGGATGTCGTGCACGTGGCGCTTGGCGATGACGTTGCCCGACGCGTATGCGAGCGACGCGAGCACGACCGCGAGCGTGCCCGCGACGACCCACCAGCCACCCGAGGGGTCGACGCCTGCGAGGACGGCGACACCGACGAGCCCGACGCCGATCCCGGCGGCCTGTGCGGGCCGGATGCGCTCGTGGGGGAGGAACCTCGACGAGAGGACGACCGTGAAGATCGGCACCGTCGACTGCGCGATCGCGGCGATCCCGGAGTCGATGTGCGTCTCTCCCCATCCGACCAGCCAGAACGGGATCGCCGCACCGACGGCTCCGAGCGTGAGCGCGGGGCGCCACGCCCGGCGCAGCTGCCCGACCGCCTGCCTCGCACCGAACGCGTGCCAGAGGTAGCCGAACAGCAGCACCGCGGCGATCGCCGAGCGCGCCGCCATCAGCGGCGCCGGCGCGAGCCCTCCCTCGACCGCGACCTTGATGAACAGGTAGGAGGCCCCCCAGGCGGCGGCGAGCGTGAAGAGCAGAGGCCAGAAGCGCGTCACGGGCGCACGGTACTCGTGCGCCCCTTGAGGCGCGCGACACCCGTCGCGAGCGCCGTCCCCCCGAGGATCAGCACGAGCCCGACGAGCGCGCTCGACGTCACGGGCTCGTCGAGGAGCAGCGCCCCGTACACGAGTGCGAACCCGGGGACGAGGTACGTGACGAGGATCGCGCGCGAGGCGCCGGCGCTCGCGATGATCGCGAAGTAGAGGAGGTACGCGATGCCCGAGCCGAGCGCGCCGAGCGCGACGATGGCCGCGATCGCGCCCGCCGGCGGCGCCTCGTCGGGGAGCTGGGCGAGCGCCAGCGGCGCGACCACGATCGCACCGCACGCGAGCTGCCCGATCGACGCCTGCAGCGGCCGCAGCCCGCGCAGCGTGCGGCCGGCGTAGAGCACCGAGACCGCGTAGCAGAGCGCCGTGGCGACGACGGCGAGCGCCGCCGTCACCTCGCCGCCGCGCTGGACGCCGACGAGGAGGACGACCCCGACGAAGCCGACGCCGATGCCGACGAGCCGGAGCCCCGTCACCCGCTGCGTGGCGTCGATCCGCGTCGCGAGGAGCACCGTGAAGATCGGCGCGGCCGCCTGGATGACGGCGGTCAGGCCCGAGTCGATCCGCGTCTCGGCGAACCCGAGCAGCCAGAAGGGGAGCGCGTTGTTGAGGGCGCCGAGCACGGCGAGCGGGACGAGGAAGGCGCCGATCGGGCGCAGCCCGCCGCGGCGCGGGGCGAGCGGCAGGAGCACGGCGACGCCGACGACGAGACGGCCGAGCACGACGACCGACGGCTCGACCTCGTCGACGCCGAGCTTGATGAAGAGGAAGCTCGCGCCCCAGATCGCGGAGAGGAGCAGCAGCAGGCCGGCGTCGCGGCGGGTCATCGGCGGACGGTAGACCGTCCTGCCGACCTCTGGGGGCGGGAACCGATCGGGGGGTGCCCCGATGCCTCTTCCGTGGGGACGCGGAAGCGTCCGGGGCGGCGGTGCTGCGACGATGGACCCATGCCCCCCGACCCCTCGCGAGATGCGTACGCGCTCCCCGCCGACGCCGTGGCGGAGGAGCTCGGCGTCGACGTCGAGAGGGGCCTCGACGCGCGCGACGCCGCTGCGCGACTGGCCCGCCACGGTCGCAACGAGCTCCGTCGACCGCACCGCCCGCCGTACCTCCGGATCGCGCTCGGCCAGTTCGTCGACCCGCTCGTCGCGCTCCTCGTGGCCGCGGCCGTCGTCTCGGCCGCGATCGGTGAGGGGCTCGAGGCGGTCGTGATCGCAGCGATCGTCGTCCTCAACGCGGTGCTCGGATTCGCGCTCGAGGCAGGCGCCGAGCGGGAGGTGCTCGCGCTGCACGCGTCGCTCGAGCTCGAGGCCACGGTCGTCCGCGACGGCGTCGAGCAGGTCGTCCGCGCGGCCGAGCTGGTCCCGGGCGACGTCCTCGTCGTCCGCGAGGGAGACCGGGTGCCCGCGGACGCGCGCCTCCTCCACACGCACGGCCTCGAGGTCGACGAGTCCCTGCTCACCGGGGAGTCGGTGCCGGTGGAGAAGGGCCCCGGCGCCGTTGCGCGGGAGACGACGCTCGCCGAGCGCTCCTCGATGCTCTTCGCGGGCACCGGCGCCACCCGCGGCAGCGCGACGGCGATCGTCGTCGCGACGGGCGCGACGACCGAGCAGGGCACGATCGCGCAGCTCGTCGAGCAGGCGGAGCCGCCGCCGACGCCGCTGCAGGTGCGGCTCGGCCGACTGTCCCGGCTCCTCGTCGCCGTCGGCGTCGGGATCACGCTCGTGCTCGCCGCTGCGATGCTCGCGCGCGGCGAGTCCTCGCACGAGGCGTTCCTCGTCGGCGTCTCGGTGGCGGTCGCGGCGGTTCCCGAGGGCCTGGCCGCCATCCTCACGATCGCGCTCGCCCTCGGCTCGCGGGCGATGGCGCGGCGGCGGGCGATCGTGCGCACGCTGGCGGCGATCGAGACCGTCGGCGAGGCGACGGTCGTCTGTGCCGACAAGACCGGGACGCTGACCGAGAACCGCATGCGCCTGGCGCGCGTCGAGCCGGCCCGGGAGCGCGACGAGGAGGCGGTGCTCGTCGCGGTCGCCGCGTCGTCCGTCGCCGAGGTCGACCCCGTCGACCGGGCGCTCGTCCGCGCCGCTTCCGAGCACGGCGTCACGGTCGCCCCGGACGTGGTGCGCTCCCTCCCGTTCGAGGCGGCGCGCAAGCGGGCGACGGTCGTCGTCGCCGACGGCGACGGGCTCTCCGTCGTCGTCAAGGGGGCGCCCGAGGTCGTGCTGGAGCGGTGCCGGGCGGGCGACCCCGAGCGCTCGAGGCTCGCGGGCGTCGCCGACGAGTGGGCGGCCGACGGGATGCGCGTCCTCGCCGTGGCGCGCCGGCCCGTCGAGAGCCCCGAGGAGCCGGGCCTCGAGGAGGGGCTCGAGCCGGTCGGGATCGTCGGGCTCGCCGATCCGCTGCGGGCGACCGCGGCGGCGTCGGTCGCGCGCGCGCGAGAGCTCGGGCTCGACGTCCAGATGCTGACCGGCGACCACCCGCTCACGGCGGCGTCGATCGGACGCCAGCTCGGCCTTCCCCCCGACGACGTGCATGCTCGCTTCACGCCCGCCGACAAGCTCCGGCTCGTCGAGGAGCTGCAGCGCCGCGGCGAGGTCGTCGCCGTCACCGGCGACGGCGTCAACGACGCGCCCGCGCTCCGTCAGGCGGACATCGGGATCGCGATGGGCGGTGCGGGCACCGAGGCCGCGCGCGAGGCCTCGGCGCTCGTGCTCACGGACGACGACTTCGCGTCGATCGTCGCGGCCGTCGAAGAGGGTCGGCGGGTCGGCGCGAACGTCCGCTCGTTCCTCGCCTTCCTCCTCTCCGCGAACGTCGGCGAGGTCGTCCTCTTCGGCATCGCGATCGCTGCCGGGCTCGGCGTCCCGATGACGGTCGTGCAGGTCCTCGTCGTCAACCTCCTCACGGACGGCCCGCCCGCCGTCGCCCTCGCGGCCGACAAGGCGACCACGGGGCGGGAGTGGCTGCGCCGTGGGGGGCCGCTCCTGCCGCGCGGCCTCGTGGGCGGGCTGCTCGGGGCGGGGATGTTGATCGGGCTGTGCTCCCTCGCGGCGTACCTGCTCGTGCGGGAGCGCCGGCCGGAGGCCGCGCAGACCGCCGCCTTCGCCACGGTCGCGCTCGCCGAGCTCGTCTTCGTGTTCTCCTGCCGCTCCGACCTGCTGCCGAGCTGGCGCCTGGTCGCCAACCGGCCGCTGTGGCTCGCCGTTGCCGTCTCGTTCGGGCTCGTCGCCGCCGCGCTGTACGTCCCCGGGCTGCACGAGCCGCTGGGAACGGTGGCGCTCGACGCGTGGGAGGCCGCGCTCGTCCTCCTGCTCGCGGTCGCTCCCGCGATCGCCGCCGAGGCGGCGAAGTGGCGGGTGCGCGCCTGGACGCCCGATAGGATGGCCGCCTGAGCTCGACTGCGGAACAGCCGCTCCACCGCCAGCTCGGCCTCACGGACGGGGAGCTCACCCGAATCGTCGCGTTGCTGGAGCGGGAGCCGAACCACTTCGAGCTCGCGGTCTTCTCGCTGCTCTGGTCGGAGCACTGCGGCTACAAGCACTCGGCGCTGCTGCTGCGGCGCCTGCCGAGCGACGGTGAGCGGGTGCTCCAGGGCCCGGGCGAGAACGCCGGAGTCCTCGACCTCGGCGACGGGAGCGCCGTCGCGTTCAAGGTCGAGAGCCACAACCATCCGTCCGCCGTCGAGCCGTTCCAGGGCGCGGCCACGGGGGTCGGCGGCATCCTGCGCGACGTGTCGGCGATGGGCGCACGTCCGGTCGCGCTCCTCGACGGCCTCCGCTTCGGCGCCCCCGACTTCCACTTCTCGCGGGCGGTGGGGGGCATCGGGCACTACGGCAACTGCGTGGGCGTGCCGAACGTCGGCGGCGAGGTCGTCTTCGACGAGGCCTACGGGTCGAACTGCCTCGTCAACGCGATGTGCGTCGGGCTGCTCCCCGCCGAGCGGCTGACGCGCGCGAAGGCGACCGGGGCGGGCGCGCTCGTCGTCCTCTACGGCGCGACGACCGGTCGCGACGGGATCGGCGGCGCGTCCGTGCTCGCGAGCCAGGAGCTCGGCGAGGACGACGCCGACAAGCGCCCCTCGGTGCAGGTGGGCGACCCGTTCACCGGCAAGAAGCTGATCGAGGTGTCCGTCGCGCTCGTCGAGCGCGGGCTCGTCCAGTCGCTGCAGGACTGCGGGGCCGCCGGGCTCGCGTCGTCGCTCTCGGAGATGGCGGCGGAGTACGGCATCGACGTCCACCTCGACCGGGTGCCGCTGCGCGAGCAGGGCATGGAGCCGTGGGAGGTGATGATCTCGGAGTCGCAGGAGCGGATGGTCGCGATCGTCGCCCCCGACCGCCTCGCGTCGGTGCAGGCGGTCTGCGACCGTTGGGAGCTGCACCACGCGGTGATCGGAGAGGTCACCGACTCGGGCCTCCTCCGTGCCCTGTGGCACGGGGACGAGGTCGGCGCGATCCCCGCCCGCCTGCTCACCGACGAGTGCCCGCGCTACGCCGTCGCGCAGGAGCCCCGGATCGCCGCCCCGGAGGTGCCGGTCGAGTCGGCGCCGGGCACGCGGGAGGCGCTGCTCGACCTCCTCGGCTCGCCCGCGCTGCGCTCGCGCGCGTTCGTCACCCGGCGCTACGACCAGCTCGTCCAGTCCCGCACCGTCCGGCGGCCCGGCCTGGACGCCGCCGTGCTGCGCCTGCGTCCCTCGTGGCGCGGGCTCGCGCTCACCCTCGACGGGACCGGTCGGGTCGGCCGGCTCGACCCGTTCGTCGGCGGCGCGCTCGCCGTGCTCGAGGCGGCACGGAACGTGGCGTGCACCGGCGGCGAGCCGATCGGCTTCACGGACTGCCTGAACTTCGGGAACCCCGAGAAGCCCGAGATCGGCTGGGAGCTCGCGCAGGCGATCGAGGGGATGGCCGTCGCGTGCGAGGCGCTGGGCGCGCCGATCGTGTCCGGCAACGTATCGCTCTACAACGACACCGACGGGACGTCGATCCCGCCGACGCCGGTCGTCGGCTGCGTGGGTCTCGTCCGCGACGTGCGGCGCGTCCCGCGGGGGTGGCGGGAGGGCGACGTGCTCCTGCTCGCCACGGCGGGCGCCCCGGCGCTCGCGGGCTCCGAGTACCAGGCACGCTACGGGACGGTCTCCGGGGCGCCGCCGCTGCTCGACGTCGCCGCCGAGTCCGCCCTCGTCGAGCTGCTCTGGCGAACGGCGCCCCGCGCCTCGCTGCTGCACGACGTCTCCGAGGGCGGCCTCGCCGTGTGCCTCGCCGAGATGGCGATCCACTCGGGCCTCGGCGCGGCGCTCGACCTCACCGACGATCCGGTCGAGCTGTTCGGCGAGGGAGGGGGGCGCGCCGTGATCGCGCTCCCGCCCGACCAGGTGGAGGTCGACCCGCTCGGGTCCGAGGTCGAGCTCCGACGCATCGGCGAGGTCGGCGGCGATACGCTGTTCGGAGTGCCCGTCTCGGAGCTCCATCTCGTCTGGGAGCGGGAGTAGCGCGATGTGCGGCGTGTTCGGCATCCGATCCGAGGGCCGCGACGTCGCGCGCCTCGCGTACTTCGGCCTGTTCGCACTGCAGCACCGAGGGCAGGAGTCCGCCGGGATCGCCGTGTCGGAGGGCGGGCGGATCACGATCGTGCGGGACATGGGGCTCGTGCCGCAGGTGTTCTCCAGCGAGGAGAAGCTGCAGGCGCTGCCCGGGGAAGTGGCGATCGGCCACACGCGCTACTCGACGACGGGGGGAGCGCACTGGTCGAACGCGCAGCCCGTCATGCACCGCGGCGCCGTGCGGACGGTGGCGCTCGGGCACAACGGCAACCTCGTCAACTCCGAGGAGCTGCGCGAGGAGCTCGCGGCGGACGGTGTCCGCCTCGGCTCGACCTCGGACACCGAGGTCATCGCCGCGCTCGTCGCGCGTGAGCCGGCGCCGCTCGCGGAGGCCGTCGCGGCCGCGATGCGGCGGCTGGAGGGCGCGTACTCCGTCGTCTGCGTCGCCGAGGGGACGCTCGTCGCCTTCCGCGACCCGCACGGGATCCGGCCGCTCTCGATCGGGGCGATCGGCTCCGACTGGGTGATCGCGTCCGAGACGTGTGCGCTCGATCTCGTCGGGGCGAGGTTCGAGCGCGACGTTCGTCCCGGCGAGGTCGTGTGGGTCGACGCCGACGGCCTCCACACGGCGCAGGCCGTGCCCGAGGGCCGTTCGGCTGCGTGCATCTTCGAGCACGTCTACTTCGCGCGCCCCGACTCGCGGCTCGGTGGCCGTGAGGTGCACATGGCGCGCGTGCGGATGGGCGAGCGGCTCGCCGAGGAGGCGCCCGCGGCGGCCGACGTCGTGATGCCGATCCCCGACTCCGGCACGCCGGCGGCGATCGGCTTCGCGAAGCGCTCGGGGCTGCCGTACGACGAGGGCCTGATCAAGAACCGCTACGTCGGGCGCACGTTCATCCAGCCGGACCAGGAGCTGCGACGGCAGGGGATCCGGCTCAAGTTCAACCCGCTCGACGAGATCGCCGGGCAGCGCATCGTGGTCGTGGACGACTCGATCGTGCGCGGCAACACGATGCGCCAGCTCGTGCAGATGCTGTTCGACGCCGGCGCCGAGGAGGTGCACGTGCGCGTCTCGTCCCCGCCGGTCGTCTCCCCGTGCTTCTACGGGATCGACATGGCCGACGAGGACGAGCTCGCCGCCGCCCACCGCTCGGTGGACGAGATGCGCGAGCACATCGGCGCGACGTCGCTCGCGTACCTCTCGGTGGAGGGAATGCAGTGGGCGACGCACCTCCCCTCCACGAGCGTCTGCCGCGCCTGCTTCACCAGGAGCTACCCGACGCGCGTGCCGGCCGAGGGAGCGGCCGACAAGCTCCGCTTCGAGGCCGTCGGCTCGCGCGCCTGACGGGGGCGGCCGTGACGGCGGAGCAGCACACGTACGCGGCGGCGGGTGTCTCGCTCGCGACGGCCGACGCCGTCGTCAAGCGCCTGCACGACGCGGTCGACTCGACGCGGACGCCCGGCGTCGTCGGCTCCTTCGGTGCCTTCGCCGGGCTCTTCGCCCTCGACGAGCGCCGGCTGCTCGCGGCGTCGACCGACTCCGTCGGCTCGAAGCTCGTGCTCGGCAGGCGGGCCGGGCGGCTTCGGTGGTGCGGGATGGACCTCGCCGCACACGGTGTCAACGACGTGCTCACGACCGGCGCGGAGCCGCTGTTCTTCCTCGACTACGTGGCGGCGAACGTGATCGAGCCGGGACAGGTCGCCGAGCTCGTCGAGGGGGCGGCCGAGGTCTGCCGGGCGGCGGGGTGCGCGATCCTCGGCGGCGAGACCGCCGAGCTGCCCGGCATCTACCGCGAGCAGGAGATCGACTTCTGCGGCACCGTCGTCGGGCTCGTCGAGCGCGACCGGCTGATCGACGGCTCCCGGGTCGCGGCCGGCGACGTCGTCCTCGGGCTCGCGTCGGCCGGCATCCACGCGAACGGCTTCTCGCTCGTCCGGCGCATCGTCGGCGACGGGCCGTTCGACGCGGATCTGCTGCTGCCGCCCACCGTCTGCTACCTGGAGCCCGTCCGCGAGCTCCGCGGACGGGCCGACGTCCGCGCCCTCGCGCACGTCACCGGCGGCGGGATCGCCGGCAACCTCTCCCGGGTGCTCCCGAACGGGCTGGGCGCGGTCGTCGACCCGCGCGCCTGGGAGCGCCCCGCCGTCTTCGAGTGGCTCGCCGCGAACGGCGTGCCGGAGGACGAGCTGCGGCGGGTGTTCAACCTCGGGATCGGCTACTGCGCGGTCGTCCCGGCGGCAGACGTCACGGACGGCGACCTCGTGATCGGGCACGTCGCGGACGACGTCGACGGCGTGACCTGGGCATACCCGTGATCGGCGTGCTCGTGTCGGGAGCCGGCTCGAACCTGCAGGCGCTCCTCGACGCCGGCCTGCCCGTCGGCGCCGTGGCGTCGAACGTCCCCGGCGCGCCGGCGCTCGACCGCGCCGCGACGGCGGGCGTCCCCACCGGGGTGTTCGCGCTCGAGGCGTACCCGAGCCGCGAGGCGCGGGACGTGGCGATGGCGGACTGGCTCGAGGCGCGCGGCGCGACGCTCGTCGTCTGCGCCGGGTACATGCACCTGCTCACGCCGGCGTTCCTGGAGCGCTTTCCGGACCGCGTCGTCAACGTCCACCCGGCGCTGCTCCCGGCCTTCCCGGGAGCGCACGCCGTCCGGGACGCGCTCGAGGCAGGGGTGTCCGAGACGGGTGCCACCGTTCACCTCGTGGACGAAGGCGTGGACACCGGGCGCGCGCTGCGACGGGAGACGGTGCCGGTGCTCCCGGGCGACACCGTCGACACGCTCCATGCGCGCATCCGCGAGGTCGAGCACCGCATCCTGCCCGAGGTCGTCGGCGAGCTCTGTGACGCATGACCGTCCGCCGCGCCCTGCTCTCGACGTACGACAAGCGTGGGCTTCCGGAGTTCGCCGGCGGGCTCGTGTCCTGCGGGGTGGAGCTGCTCGCGAGCGGCGGCACCGCCGGGGTGATGCGCGAGGCGGGGCTTCCGGTGACACCGCTCGAGGAGCTCACGGGCTTCTCCGAGATGCTCGGCCACCGGGTCGTCACGCTGCACCCGGCGGTTCACGGCGGGATCCTCGCGCGACGCGACGTGCCGGACGATCTCGCCGACCTCGAACGGCACGGGATCGAGCCGATCGACCTCGTCTGCGTCAATCTCTACCCGTTTCAGGAGACCGTCTCCCGCCCGGGCGTCACCTGGCAGGAGGCGGTCGAGCAGATCGACGTCGGCGGCCCGGCGATGCTCCGGGCGGCGGCCAAGAACCACGCCCACGTCGTCCCCGTCTGCCGGCCCGACGACTACGGGACCGTGCTCGACGAGCTGCGCGCGAGCGGTGCCGTCACGGAGGAGACGAGGCGGGCCCTGGCGCTGAGGGCGTTCGCCGCCACCGCCGCGTACGACGCCGCGGTCGCCGCGTGGCTCTCCGGTGACGACCCGGTGCCCGAGGTCCTCGTCCCCGCCTACGAGCGCGCGGCGACGCTCGCGTACGGCGAGAACCCGCACCAGCGTGCGGCCTACTACGTCGAGCGGGGATCGCGCACGCACCTCCTCTCCCGTGTCGATCAGGTGCAGGGGAAGCCGCTCTCGTTCAACAACCTCAACGACCTGTCGGCGGCGCGTGAGCTCGTCCGTGAGCTCGACGGGCCTGCGTGCGTGATCGTCAAGCACGCGAACCCGTGCGGGGTCGCCGTCGCCCGCACGGCCGAGGACGCGTACCGGAAGGCCCTCGCCGCCGATCCCGTCTCCGCGTACGGCGGCGTCGTCGTGCTCGACACGGCGGTCAGCGCGGCGCTCGGCGAGATGCTCGCCGACCAGTTCGTCGAGGTGCTCCTCGCCCCCGGGTACGACGAGCAGGCGATCGAGGCGCTCTCCCGGAAGCAGTCGACGCGGGTGCTCAACGACCTCGAGCGGCGGCGCCTGGACGTGTCCCCGCGCGACCTGCGGAGGGTCGTCGGCGGGCTGCTCGTGCAGGACCGCGACCTGGGGCCCGACCCGCGCGACGAGATGACGGTCGTCTGCGGGGAGGTGGACGACGACACCTGGCGTGACCTGCTGTTCGCGTGGACGGTCGTGAAGCACGTCACCTCGAACGCGATCGTGCTCGCCGCGGGCGGAACGACGATCGGGGTCGGCGCCGGGCAGATGAGTCGCGTGGACGCCGTGCGGATCGCGCTCGACAAGGCGAGGGAGCACGGCCACGACCCCGCGGGCGCCGTGCTCGCGTCCGACGCCTTCTTCCCGTTCGCGGACGGGCCGTCGCTCGCCCTCGACGCCGGGGTGACCGCGATCGTGCAACCCGGCGGCTCGAAGCGGGACGACGAGGTCGTCGCCGCGGTGCGCGATGCCGGGGCGGCGATGGTGTTCACCCACCGTCGCCATTTCCGGCACTGATCGGGTCGGCACCGCAGCCCCGGATCACCGTGCGGCGCGTGGCCCCCTCCGTCCGCGGAGGCGACGTCCCTCGGTCGAGTGACGCAGAACATCCCTGCATTCCGATACATTTCGTGACTCCTGACAGCCGGAGGCCGCCCTCCACCCCTTCCGCGGCCTCGACCGTCCCGACACGTGTCCCGCCTCGCTCTCGTCTCCCTGCCCGTCATCGCGCTCGTCGTCACGGCCGTGGCGCTCGGCGTGCGTGCAGCGGCGTCCTCCGCCGAGGAGGCGTCGGTCGTCTCCTTCCGCGTGCAGCGTTCGTGGCCGCTCGAGGTTCCGGTGCGCCCGCCGAAGCAGGTCGACCTCGGCGAGCGCGCCGCCGAGCTCGCGCCACGCTGGCTCGGCACGCCGTACCGGTACTCGGGCACCGGCCCGTCGGGCTTCGACTGCTCCGGGTTCACGCGCTTCGTCTACGCGGAGCTCGGGGTCGACCTCCCGCACAACGCGGCCGCACAGTTCGGGGTCGGTCGGGCGATCCCGCTCGCGCGGCTCCGCCGCGGTGACCTGCTCTTCTTCGAAGGCCTCGGCCACGTGGGCATGTACGTCGGCCGCGGGCGGATGATCCACGCGCCGCAGACCGGGGGGCACGTCGAGATCGTGCGGCTGGCCGACCACTACCGCGCGCGGCTCGTCGGCGCCCGGCGTCCGGTCGTCAGCTGAGCGCTCAGACGGGGGACGTGGCGCCGCTCGCGGGGCCCAGGTGGTCCAGCCCGGCGTCTCCGGCCTCCGACTCGATCCCTTCCTCGACGTTGAGGATGTAGGAGAAGCGCGTGCGCGCGTCCTCGAGGGTGACGCGGCGTCCGGCCTCGATCTCGCGGCGGAGGTCGAGCAGCAGTCGCGCGACCTCCGGGCGTCCGCTCAGCTCCGTCTCGACGCGGACGAGCGCGCACCCGCTCTCCCAGAACGCACAGCCCTCGCCGGGACAGCGCTCGGCGTGTCCCTCGGCCACGAGCTCGAGCGTGCAGAGAGGATGGTGCTCCTCGTCGCGGTGCACGGCCCGACCCTTGCACGCCCTCCGTGGAAATGCCATCGGGCGCGGCGCGGATTGCGGTTGCGGGGATTCCACGATGCGGCAGCGGACGGCCGACGAGCGAGAATGCATCGATGGGCCCGCTCGACCTCGCCGTGCGGCGGCACGTCTACGGGGTGATCGTCGCGACCGGCCGGGCGCCGACCGTCGGCGAGGCGGCCCGGGCCCTCGGTCGCGGCACCGCCGAGGTGGAAGCCGCCTACCGGCGCCTCGACGCGGCGCACGCATTGGTGCTCGCCCCCGGGACGACCGAGATCTGGATCGCGAACCCGTTCTGCTTCGCGCCCACCCCGCATCGCGTCACGGCGGTCGGCCGTGAGTGGGTCGGGACGTGCTGCTGGGACGCCCTCGGCATCCCCGGCGCCTTCCATGCCAACGGCATCGTGGACACGTCGTGCGCCTGTTGCGGCGAGCTCCTGCGCCTCGAGGTCGTCGACGGGACGCTGGCGCAAGGTGGCGACCTCCTCGCACACATCCTCGTGCCCGCCCGCCACTGGTGGGACGACATCGCGTTCACGTGAAGCACGATGGTCTTCCTCCGGTCGGAGGAGCACCTGGGTCGGTGGCTCGGGGAGAACGGCTACGAGCCCGGCGCCACGCTCGCGGCGCCGGTGCTGAACGAGCTCGCGCGGCGCTGGTGGTGGACGCGCCTCGACCCCGACTGGCGCCCGCGACCGGTGAGCGAGTCGCAGGCGATCCTCGCGGGGCTCGGGCTCACCGGCCCGTTTTGGGACCTCGCCCCCGCCGGGTAGGCTTCGGCGCCACGTGGCTCACGAGTACCCCACCGTCCTGGAGCTCGTCGGGAATACCCCGATCGTCCGTCTCGCCTCGTTCGGGAGCGAGACCGGCGCCACGCTCCTCGCGAAGCTGGAGTTCCTCAACCCGGGAGGCTCGAACAAGGACCGGATCGGGCTCGCGATGATCGAGGCGGCGGAGCGCGATGGCCTCCTGCGGCCGGGCGGCACGATCGTCGAGCCGACGTCGGGCAACACGGGCGTGGGGCTGGCGATCGCCGCGGCGCAGAAGAGGTACCGCTGCATCTTCGTGATGCCCGACAAGATGAGCCAGGAGAAGATCGCGACGCTCCGCGCCTACGGCGCCGAGGTCGTGATCACGCCGACCGCCGTCGACCACGACTCGCCCGAGAGCTACTACTCCGTCTCCGACCGGCTCGCAGAGGAGATCCCGGGCGGCTTCAAGCCCGATCAGTACTCGAATCTCGCCAACCCGGACGCCCACTACCGCACCACCGGCCCCGAGCTCTGGGAGCAGACCGGGGGAGGGGACGTCGACGCAGTCGTGATCTCCGTCGGCACCGGCGGCTCGATCACCGGCGTCGGCCGGTACTTCAAGGAACACGGGTCACGGGCGGTGATCGTGGGCGCCGATCCGGAGGGGTCGGTGTTCACGGCGGACGACGACCACCCGCTGCACCCCTACCTCGTGGAGGGAATCGGGAAGGACACCTGGCCGCAGACGCTCGACCGTGACGTCGTCGACGAGTGGATCCGCGTCTCCGACCGGGACTCGTTCGTGACCGCCCGCCGACTCGCCCGCGAGGAGGGGCTGCTCGTCGGCGGCTCGTGCGGCTCGACGGCGTGGGCGGCGCTCCAGGTCGCGCATCGGCTGGGTCCCGGCAGCCGCATCGTGATGACGTTCCCGGACGGGGGCCGGTCGTACCTCTCGAAGTTCTACGACGACAACTGGATGATCCAGTACGGCTTCCTCGAGCGCCGCACGCCGGCGCCGACGGTGGAAGCGGTGCTGCGCCACAAGCGCGAGCCGGGTCACGACCTCCCCGAGCTCGTCGTCGTCGATGCGCACAGCAAGGTCGGCGCCGCGATCGACCTCATGCAGCAGTACGGCATCTCGCAGCTCCCGGTGGTGCGCAGCGACCCCGCGGGCTCCTTCGCCGACGTGATCGGCTCGCTGCGCGAGCGCGCACTGCTCGACCGCGTGTTCAAGAACCCGGACGCGCTCAACGAGGACGTGGCGGTCGCGATGCAGCCGCCGCTCGCGGCCGTGGACGTCAGCGCCTCGCTCGACGACGTCTTCGCCGACCTCTCGGGGCCGAGCGCGGCGGTGGTGGTCGGGGTCGCCGGCCGTCCGACCGCGATCCTCACCCGCGCCGACCTGCTCGAGTTCCTCGCCCACCAGCGGACGCGCGTCGACGGCTGAGCCCTCGCGCCCGGGGCTCCGGGCGCCCCTCAGCGGGCCCGCACGGGCGCGGGAGCGGGCGCAGGTCGGGCCGCGGCCCGGCCCTCGTGGCGCACCGTGACGACGACCGCGCCGACGATCAGCACCGAGCCGACGATCACGGTCGCCGACGGACGTTCCCCGAGCAGCAGCGCGCCGAGCGCGACCGCGACGACCGGGTTGACGTACTGGTGCGTGACGACCTGGGAGATCGGGGCGTTCCCGAGCAGCCAGACGTAGGCGCTGAAGCCGATCACGGAGCCGGCGACCGCGAGGTACAGCCAGGCGGCGACGGGCCCCGGCTGGAGCGCCCCGTCGCCGAGCTCTCGCCACTCCCCGAGCGCCGTGCCGACGACGACGAGCACGGCGCCGCCGCCGATCATCTGGTAGGTCGTCGACACGAAGGGATCCGTCGGCAGCCGGAGACGTCGGGCGACGAACGAGCCGCGCGACCAGCAGAGCGACGCGACCACCATCACGAGGAGGCCGATCGCCGCCGAGCGGCCGTCGAAGCCGCCCGGGACGACGATGAGCACCAGCCCCGCGAGCCCGACGGCCGCGGCGACGACCGTCTGCCGCGCGACGCGGTCGCGGGCGAGCGTCCGCCACAGGACGATCTGCAGGGGCACGGAGCCCGCGATCATCGCGGCGACGCTCGAGTCGATCCGCGTCTCCGCCACGTGCACCATGCCGACCCCGGCGGCGAGCAGCAGCACGCCGAGCGCCGCCGCCGTCGTCGCCTCGCTCCGCGGAACGCGCAGTCCGCGCCCCAGGGCTGCGAGCACCGCCGCGAGGAGCGCGGCCGCGACGAGGAACCGCGTGCCGGCGGTGAGCACCGGCGGCAGCGTCCGCACGGCGAGCTTGATCGCGAGGTACGTCGAGCCCCAGACGACGTACACGGTGCCGAGGGCGACCCAGAGCCTCGTCGACGACGGGCGCATGCTCAGGGAACGCCGGGGCGGCGGATCGCGTGAGGTGCTCGCACCGAGGCCGCCTCGCCGCTCAGACGAACGTCCGCGTGCGGTTGACGAAGCTGACGGAGTGGCCGAGCTCGTTGACGGCCGCGAGCTCCGGCTCGCCGAGCGCGCCGATCCGGAGCAGCAGGTCGAGCTCGTCACGCAGGTGCGTCCGCATCATCTCGGGGCCGTCGGTCGCGATCGTGAATGCGACCTCGTGCTCGAGGAAGCGCCGGATCGTGTCGCGGATCGCGCCCTCGTCCGGCAGGGCCTTCGTCAGCAGGTTCGAGGTCGGACAGATCTCGAGCACGACGCCCGCCTCGTGCAGGAGCGTCATCAGCTCCGCGTCCTCGGCGGCGAGGATCCCGTGACCGATCCGGTCCGGGCGGAGGTGCTCGACGACCTCCCCGATCTCCTCGCGCCCGTGGACGCCACCCTCCTCGCCGACGTGGATCGTGATCCCGAGGCCGGCCTCGCGCGCAGTCTCGACCATCGGCGCGACCTGCGTGTAGTCGTACCGGAGCCCGCCGGGGCGCGGCCCCGCGATGTCGACGCCGACGATGCCGCGTGCCGCCCAGCGGATCGCCTTCTCCACGATCACCTCGTTCTGACGGTGGTCGAACGTCCTGTCCATCATCAGGATCAGGCCGGCCCGCACCTGCGGGTACTCCAGGCGGGCCCGGTCGAGCCCGCGGACTGCGGCGAGGATGATGTGGTCGAGGTCGCGCTCACCGCCGCGGTTCCGCTTCATCGGGTTGAAGCGCAGCTCGAGCGTCGTGATCCCCTGTGAGCGGTAGGCGCCGCCGATCGCGCCGTGCACCGACCGCTCGACGGCGAGCGGGGACGACTGGATCAGCTCGACCCAGTGGTAGATCGCGTCGAGCGCGTCGAGGTTCTCGACGCCGCGCGGGTCGCTGACCGTGACGAGCGCGTCGAAGGCCCAGTAGTCCTTGACGGGGAGCGCGATCCCCTGCTCGTGCGCGAGGCTCCAGAGGATGTCGGAGGCGACCGACCCGCCGAGGTGGGTGTGGAGCTCGGCGAGCCCGTTCGGCGCGTCCGTCACGCGCCGAGTCTACTCCCAGCGGCGCGAGAGGCGGAACGCCGCGTTGATCAGGCCCACGTGGCTGTACGTCTGCGGGAAGTTGCCCGTCTGCTCGTACGTCTCCGGAAGGATGTCCTCGCTGTAGAGCCCGAGCCCGTTGTGCAGCGTGAGCAGGTGGTCGAAGAGCGCGCGCCCCTCCTCGTGCCGCCCGAGCAGCGCGAGGGCCTCGGCGAGCCAGAACGAGCAGACGGTGAACGCCGCGACGGGGCGACCGAAGTCGTCCGGCGCCCGGTACCGCTGGAGGAGGTCGCCGTTGATGCGGAGCTGCTCGCGGATCGTGTCGACGTGCCGTTCCGCCCGCGGGTCGTCGGCCTCGAGGAACCCGAGCTGCACCGCGAGCAGCATCGCCGCGTCGAGGTGTGGCTCGTCCGCGGCCTGCGTCAGGGCGCCGAGCTCGTCGTCCCAGAACCGCCCGTCGAGGATACTCCCGGCTCGCTGCTGCAGCGCTCCCGCCCGCGCCTCGAGCGCTGCGTCTCCGAGCACCGAGGCCACCTCCGCCGCGCGCTGCGCGCCCGCCCAGTGCGCGAGCACCGTGAACCCGTGCAGCTTGCGCATGCCGCGGAGCTCCCACGGGCCCGCGTCGGGGTCCTCGAGGCGGACCTCGATCTGCTCGAGCAGCTGGCTGACGAGGTCGAGTGCCGTGCTCGGCGGCACCTCGCCGGCGAATCGTGCGTCGAGGAAGAGCCGGCTGACGGCGAGGATCATCTCGCCGTAGACGTCGTTCTGCACGTGCTCGAACGCCTGGTTGCCGACGCGCACCGGCTTCTCGCCCCGGTAGCCCGCGAGGGCCTCGATCTCCCGCTCCGGTGCCCGGTCGCCGCCCGAGATCGTGTAGACGGGCTGCAGTATCCCTGCGCTCTCCTCGCCGAGGTTCCGGAGGTAGACGAGGAACCGCTCCATCTCGTCGTTCGATCCGAGCCGCTCGAGTGCGTTCAGCGTGAAGTACGCGTCGCGGAGCCAGCAGTAGCGGTAGTCCCACGTCCGTCCCGACCCGGGGTGCTCGGGCAGGCTCGTCGTCGTCGCCGCGAGGAGCGCCCCGGTGTCCTCGTACTGGTGGAGCTTCAGCACGAGCGCCGACCTGATCACCTCACGCTGGTAGTCGCGCGGGGTGCGCGTCCCCTTCACCCACTGGCGCCAGTAGTCGACGGTGCGCTCGAGGAACCGCTCGGCCGTCTCCTCGAGCCCGGCCTCGAGCGGCTCGCCCCAGGTCAGCACGACGTGGTGGTCGCGCTCGAGGAGGAACGGCCGCTCCTCCTCGAGGTAGCTGAGCGGCACGTTCGTCGTCAGACGGACCGGGGCGGGGAGGTCGGTGTACTCGATGTGGTTGCTCGCGCGCCAGGACCGGGTCTCCACCGCCCCGTAGTCGTAGACCGGCCGGCAGCGGATCCGCACCCGGGGCTCACCGTCGACGCGACGGAGGATGCGGACGAGCATCAACGGCTTGTAGTGGCGTCCGTACTGGGCGAAGCGCGGCGCGAAGTCGATCAGCTCGAAGCTGCCCCCGGGCCCCGTGAACGTCGTCCGGAGGACGTTCGTGTTCTCGAGGTACTCCTGGGTGATCTCCTCGGCGCCGACCCCCTCGACGACGAAGGCGCCTCCCCGCTGCCGGTCGAGGAGCGCCCCGAACACGAAGCTCGAGTCGGGGCGCGGCCAGCACAGCCACTCGACCGAGCCGCGATCGAGCAGCGCGGCGTAGGAGCAGTTCCCGATGATGCCGAGTCCGTTGGCCATTCGATGTGACTAGAGTCGTACGTGACGCCGTTCGACACGGGGAGGTGCAATCCCGCATGACGGTGGCAAGAAATCGGCCGCGCCCGCCCGGCAAGGTCGTGGTGGTCTCGAACCGGCTTCCCGTCCGGCTCGTGCCCGGCGCGCGCCGGATCACGTTCGAGCCGAGCGCCGGGGGGCTCGTCAGCGCCCTCTCCGCCGTCGAGGGCCTGGAGGGGTGGGTCGGTTGGCCGGGGGGCCCCGTCTCCCGCGCCCAGAGGCGGCGTGTCACGGAGTCGCTGGCGAAGGACGGCCTCCATCCCGTGTTCCTCGACGAGGACGAGGTCGAGGGCTTCTACGGCCGCATCTGCAACGACACCCTGTGGCCGCTCTTCCACTACTTCGTCGACCGCCTCCGCATCACCGAGGAGGCGTGGGAGCACTACGTCACCGTGAACCGTCGCTTCGCCGAGGCCGCACTCGCGATCGCGAGCGACGGATCGAGGGTCTGGGTGCACGACTTCCACCTGATGCTCGTGCCGGCGATGCTGCGAGCCGAGCGCCCGGACCTCGCGGTCGGGTTCTTCCTCCACACCCCCTTCCCCTCGAGCGAGGTCTACCGGCTCCTCCCCGCGCGCGAGCAGGTGCTGCGGGGGCTGCTCGGCTCGGACTACCTCGGCTTCCAGACGGCGGACGACGCGCGGCACTTCCGCTCCGCCTGTCTCCGGATCCTCGGCCTCGACTCCGCACCCGACGCTCTCGAGGTGGACGGGCGCACCGTCGGCATCGGGATCGACCCGATCGGGATCGACACGGCCGCGTTCCGTGCCGCGGCGAAGGACCCCGCGACGGCGGAGACCCTGGCCGAGCTCGAGAAGCGGTACGAGGGGCAGACGCTCGTGCTCGGGGTCGAGCGGCTCGACTACACGAAGGGCGTGCTCCAGAAGCTCCGGGCGTTCGAGCGGTACCTCGAGGTCGACCCGGAGCGCGCACGGACGACGACGATGCTCCAGGTGCTCGTCCCGTCGCGCCTCGAGAGCCCCGAGGTGCAGGCGCAGCTCGACGAGATCGAGCGGCTCGTGACCGCGATCAACGGGCGTTTCGGACGGCCCGGGATCACGCCGGTCGAGTACATCCATCGCAGCATCTCCCGGGCCGAGCTCGTCGCCTCGTACCGCCGTGCAGACGTGATGGTCGTCGCCTCGCTGCGCGACGGGATGAACCTCGTCGCACAGGAGTTCGCGTACTGCCAGAGCGTTCCCGGCCCGCCCCGGCGCTGGAACGGCGTGCTGCTCCTCAGCGAGCTCGCCGGCGCAGCGCACGTCCTGCCGGGTGCGGTGCTCGTGAACCCGTGGCACGTCGGCGACATCGCGGAGCGGCTCGCGGAGGCCGCCGCACTCGGCCGCGCCGAGCGGAAGACCCGCCTCGAGACGATGGCGGCCCGGATCGCGCAGCTCGACACGCGTCGGTGGGCGGCCACGTTCCTGTCCCGGCTCGACGCCTCCGCCCGGCGGCGGCGGCGTGCGCGCGTCGCGACGCCGCTCTCCGAGGCGTCGCGCCGGCGGCTCCTGAAGCGCTTCGTCCGGGCGCGGCGGCGGACGATCCTGCTCGACTACGACGGCACCCTCCGCGAGCTCGTCTCGCACCCGGAGCTCGCGGCGCCGACGCCGGAGATCCTCGACCTCCTCGGCGAGCTCGCGGCGCTTCCCGAGACGGAGGTGCACCTCGTCAGCGGCCGTGACCGCAAGTCGCTCGAGCACTGGTTCGGCGCGCTCCCGCTGTGGCTGTGCGCCGAGCACGGGTTCGTCGAGCGCGCGCCCGGGCAGCCGTGGCGGCAACTGCTCGACGTCGACCTCGCATGGCTCCCGCGCATGGAGCGGGTGCTGCGGCGCGTCGCCTCGGAGGTGCCGGGGACGTTCGTCGAGCGCAAGGCCTGCGCGGTCGCCTGGCACTACCGCCAGGCGGAGCCGGAGTACGGCGCCTGGCGCGCGAAGGAGCTGCTGCTGATGATCGAGCAGCTCCTCCCCGGGGTCCCGGCCGAGATCCTGCTCGGGCACCGGGTCGTCGAGGTGAGGGCGAACGGCGTCAACAAGGGCGTCTACGTCGGGCGCCTGTTCCCCCACGGGCGCCAGCGCGGGCACGCGATCCTCGCCATCGGCGACGACCGCACCGACCAGGAGATGTACGCGGCGCTCCCTCCCGGAGCGTCGAGCCTGCACGTCGGCACGGGCCATCCGCTGGGGCCGGTCCGCCACCAGCACCAGCTGCCCGACCCGGAGAGCGCCCGTGCGCTGCTCCGTGAGATCGTGGACGCGGTCACGTCGGCGTCGTAGGCGGGAGCGCCCCGGCGACGACCGCGCGCAGCGCCGGGATCCAGCCCGGATCGACCGTGTGCGGGACGGGCGTCTCCGACCAGCTGACCTCGGCGCCTCCCGCCTCGAGGACGTCTCGCGCCTCGCGGCCGAACGCCACCGGGATCACCGGGTCGAGGGAGCCGTGAGCGATCGCGACGGGGACGCCGCCGAGACGCGACGGGTCGAGCGGCCAGCCCTCGACCCGGGGGAGGAACCCCGAGAGCGCGATCACCGCTGCGGGTCGAGGCCGACCCGGTCCGAGCGTCAGCGCCCACGACATCACCGCGCCCTGGGAGAACCCGCCGAGGACGACCCGCTCGAACGGGACCGGCAGCTCGGCGAGGAGCGCGTCGAGCGCCGGGATCGAGGCATGGAACGTCGCGGCGTCCGGCGTCGGGATGCCGGCGAGCCGGTACCAGTGGCGTCCGCCCGGCGGGAGGCTGAGCGGCGCTCCCGGGGTGATCCCGACCAGCCGTCGCTCGGGGTCGAGCAGGTCGAGCAGCGGGAAGAGATCGTGCTCGTCCGCGCCGCGACCGTGGAGCAGGACGAGCGCCCCCTCCGGGTCCCCGGCGGCGGGCCGGACGCGCCGGACGAGCGGCGTCAACGGCTCCACGCGGCGCGGGGGTTCTCGATCGGCGTCAGCACCGCCTCCACCTGTGGGCGCAGGCGCTCGAACGCCGGCGGCAGGATGAGCGCCTCGCCGAGGTGCGCGGGGTCCTCGTCCACGGCGAAGCCGGGGCCGAGGGTCGCCAGCTCGAACAGCACGCCGCTGGGCTCGCGGAAGTACACCGAACGGAACCAGAAGCGGTCGATCACCGGGGTCGGCCGGCCGCCGGCAGCGGCCACCCGCTCGCGCCACGCCTCGTGCGCCTCCATCGTGGAGGACCAGGCGACGTGGTGGACGGTTCCGGCGCCGGGCACCCCCGGGCCGGAGGCCGGCGGCGCATCGAATGCGTAGAGCCCGCCGCGCGCGGTGCCGCGGACGTCCCAGGACGCCGGGCCGGCCGGTGCGAATCCGAGTGCCCCTTCGAGCAGTGGACGACTCCGCTCGGGATCGTCGGCGAACGCGCGCACGCCGTCGAAGCCCTGCAGCGCGACGTCGGCCGGGATCTCGGGGTGGGAGGCGACGAGCGGTCGATCGTCCGTCTCCACGACCGCGAGCTCGAGCCCGAGGCCCTCCGGGTCGGCGAAGGCGAGCCGGTCGTCCCGGCGGCGTGTCGAGACCCCCGCCCCGGCCAGGCGCTGCTCCCAGAACGAGAGGGCCTCCGGCGACGGCACCCGCCAGGTCACCGTGTGCACCATCCCCGTGCCCGCGCGTCCGCGGCGGGCGCCGGGGTACTCGAAGAACGTGATGTCGCTCCCCGCGCTCCCCTCCTCGTCGGCGTAGAACAGGTGGTAGACGGTGGGGTCGTCCTGGTTGACGGTCTTCTTCACCAGTCGCAGGCCGAGCACGCGCGTGTAGAAGTCGACGTTCGAGCGGGCGTCGCCGGTGATGCACGTGACGTGGTGGATTCCCTCGAGGTGCATGGTCGTCCTGATCGCGGGGATAGTTGTAGACTCAACGATAGTCGAACGATGGCGTCGACCGAGGCCTCCAAGCTGTCGCGTGAGGAGCTCGCCGCGTGGCGCGGCCTCCTCCGGGCACACGCGCACCTCGTCCGCGAGCTCGACCACGAGCTGGAGGTCGAGCACGGGCTGCCGCTCCGCGCCTACGAGGTGCTCCTGTACCTCCGGGACGCGCCGGAGAGCCGTCTCCGCATGTCGGAGCTCGCCGCGTCGGTGCTGCTCAGCCAGAGCGGCCTGACGCGCCTCGTCGATCGTCTCGAGCGCGAGGGCCTCGTGCGACGGGTGCGGTGCGAAGAGGATCGACGAGGCCAGTGGGCGATGCTCACGGACGCGGGGCGGGACGCGTTCGACGCCGCCCGCGCGACGCATCTCGCGGGCGTGCGGGCGCTGTTCCTCGAGCGGCTCGACGACGGCGACCTCGCCGCGCTCGCGCGGTGCTGGGCCGCGATCGTGCCCGGCGCCGTCGCATGAGCCCGGCCCGGGCGACGCATCGCCTCACCCCGACCGAATAGGCTCCCGGCGTGAAGGTCGGCATCGTCGTGCCCTTTTCGTGGTCGTTCTGGGGGGCGGTCGTCGAGCACGCCGAGCTCCAGGCGGAGGCGCTCGCTGCCCGTGGGCACGACGTCAGGCTGGTGATGGCGAACGACCCGCCGGGCCAGTTCACCCGCGCCCTCCACCCGCGCGTCGGACGGCACGGTGATCCGCCTCCGTGGGTGATCCCGGTGGGCCGTTCGGTGATCGTGCCGGCGAACGGGTCGCTCCCGAACATCTCGCTCAGCCCGCGCGCGTTCTTCCGCGTCCGCCGGGTGTTCGAGCGCGAGCGCTTCGACGTGCTCCACCTGCACGAGCCGATGACGCCCGCGATCTGCGTCTCGGCGCTCACGCTCGCGACCTGCCCGATCGTCGCGACGCACCATGCGTCCGGCGATCTCGGGTGGATGCGCCTCGGCATGCCGATCTGGGGCTTCCTGATGGACCGCGTCGACCGCCGGATCGCCGTCTCGGAGCAGGCGCGCGCCTCGGCGGCGCGGTGGCTCCGCGGGGAGTTCGAGGTGATCCCGAACGGGGTGCTCCTCCCCGAGCGGGTGGATCCCGGCGAGCGGACGCACACCGTCACCTTCGCCGGCCGCCACGAGCCGCGGAAGGGCCTGCACGTGCTGCTGCGCGCGTGGCCCGAGGTCCACCGGCGCACCGGGGCGCGACTGCAGATCGCCGGTGCCGACCCGCTCGCGGTGCAGCTCCTGCTCGCACGCCTGCGGGTCCCCGCCGACGGCGTCGACGTCCTCGGCTTCCTCAGCCAGGAGGACCTGACGTCGACGCTCTCGACCACGAAGGCGCTCGTCGCGCCGTCGCTCGGCGGCGAGAGCTTCGGGATGGTGCTCACCCGGGCGTTCGCGTGCGCGACGCCCGTCGTCGCCTCCGACATCCCCGGATACCGCGACGTCGTCACGCCGGAGACCGCCGTGCCGGTGGCGCCCGGCGACCCGGGCGCGCTCGCCGATGCGCTCGAGTCGGTGCTCGCCGACGAGCCCCGTCGCGCCGCGATGGGCGCTGCCGCGCGGGAGCTCGCGGTCGAGCGGTACGCGTGGTCCGACGTCGCCCGCCGCCTGGAGGCGGTGTACGAGAGCGTGCTCGGGACAGCCCAGGAGGCCGCCGCCGCGTGAACCGGCTGCGTGTCCTGGCACGGAACCCCTGGGCGCGCGGCGTGCTCGTCCTCCTGGTCCTCGCCGCGGCGCTGCTCGCCCTCTGGTGGCGGGGCCCGAACTGGGACGACGTCTACCACGCGTTCGACTTCGTCGCCTGGCGGTGGATCGTCGCCGGGCTCGCGCTCAACCTCGTCTCCGTGCTCGCCCGGGCGATCTCCTGGAAGCTCACGATCGGGCAGGCGCTCCCCGACCCGCAGCCGCCGTTCGGCCGCGTCTTCTCCGCCTTCGGCATCGGGCTGCTCGGGAACGCGGTGCTCCCCGCCCGCGCCGGCGAGCTCGCGCGCGTGGCGGTGCTGCGCCGGCACGTGGAGGCCGGGCCCGGTTCGAGCGCGACGCTCCTCGGCACGGTCTTCGCCCATCGGCTCTTCGACCTCTTCCCGGTCGCGCTCCTCGTCGCCTTCGTGCTCGTCACGGCGAAGATCCCGCACTGGGCGGTGACGAGCCTCGTCATCCTCGGGCTCGTCGGCCTCGCGCTCCTCGCGCTCGCCATGCTCTCCGCCCGTCGAGGAGGCTCGCATCGATCCCAGGCGACCGGCACCGTCCGGCGGCTGCTCGGGATGGCGCGGCAGGGCCTGGCCGTGATGCGCGCGCCGCTGGCGGCGGCGGCCGCGATCTTCTTCCAGACCGTCGGCTGGCTGCTCCAGCTGCTCGCCGTGTGGGTCGTGACGATGGCGTTCGACATGGACGTCCCGTTGCACGCGGCCGGGGTCGTGCTGCTGCTCATGAACGTCGCGACGATCTTCCCGCTGTGGCCGGGCAACGTCGGACTGCTGCAGGCCGCGGTGGCGCTCCCGCTCGTGTCGTACGGGGTCGCCTACGGCACCGGGTTCGCGTACGGGCTCGTGCTGCAGGCGATCGAGATGTCGGTCGGCGTCGGCGTCGGGCTCGTGATGCTCGCCCACGAGGGCCTCTCGTTCGCCTCGCTGAAGGCGATGGAGGAGTCCGAGGAGGAGGCGGAGGACGCGATTCTCGCCGAGATGGCGCGCGACGACGAGCGGTCGCGCGAGCAGGTGGGCGCCGGCCGCTCCTAGAGGCCGCGTGATCGTGGATCGGCGGTGTCAGATCGGCGGGAGGCCGCTCTCGAGGCGGCCGAGACGCGCCGCCACGACCTCGTCCGCCGCCGCGCGGGCGGGCTCGTGCCCGGTGACGGCGGCGAGGAACTCCCCGCCCTCGAGCGCCTGCAGGACGACGTCGGTCGCCGCGGTGACCGTCGCCGTGCGCGGGACCTCGTGGAGGAGGGCGATCTCGCCGAAGGACTCGCCGGGGCCGAAGCGCCGGCCCTCGATCTCGACCTCCCCCTGCGAGATGACGTAGAAGCGGTCGCCGGGCTCCCCGATCGTGATCACCGCGCTCCCCGCCGGGCGCCGCACCTCGACGAGCGCGGCGGCGAGGTGCTCGAGCACCGGTTCCGGGAGCGGCGCGAAGATCGAGACGCCGCGGAGCAGTTCCGTGTGCTCGGGCGCCGCGCGCGTGCGGTCGATGCGTCGCAGGACGCCGACCGTGAGGAGCGTCAGGGTCGGGAGCAGCGCCCCGGCGACCACGAGCGTCGCCTCCTCCCCGACGAGTTCGATCAGGAGGGGCGTGAGCAGCGCACCGAGGCCGATCGCGCCGAGCAGGACCCCCTCGAGCGTGCCCAGGACGCGACCGAGGACGTCGTTGGGGACGATGCGCTGCAGGATCGTGAGGGCGGTCACGTCGACCATCGCGTTGCCGACGCCCAGCACCGCGAACGCGACGATCGCGACGGGCACCTCCGTCGCGACGCCGAGGACGACGAGCGGGAGCCCGAACAGCACGAGGCCGACGGCGAAGTCCGCCGCCAGCTTTCCGCGCGTCGCGAGGACGAGTGCGACGAAGCCGCCGACGATGCCTCCGACGCCGATCATCGCGTTCAGGTAGCCGACACCGGCTTCGCCCGCATCGAGCAGGTCGAGCGCGAGCACGACGACGAGCACGTTCATCGCCCCCGCGACCAGGGTCTGGGCGGCATACAGCCCGGAGACGGTCGCGATCGCGGGCGTGCGCACGATCGTCCCGGCGCCGGCGGTCATCTCCCGCAGGAAGCTCGGGTGACCTGCGGGGCGGTCCTCGGCGACGTCCGACGGGGTGCGCACGCCCAGCACGAGCAGCGCCGACCACACGAACGAGACGCCGTTGACCGCGAACACGACGTCCGTGCTCGTGACCGCGAGGAGGAGCCCGCCGAGGGCCGGGCCCGCGAACGAGGCGACGCTCTCGATCGTGCTCGCGGAGACGTTGGCGGCGGTGAGCTCGGACGGGTCGCGTGCGAGGCGAGGCAGCAGCGCGGACTGCGCAGGCCTGAACACGACGCCGATCACCGTCGCGGCGATTGCGACCGCATAGACGGACGCCGCCGGAGCGTCCGTCGCGATCAGCGCCGCGGCCAGGCCCATCAGGACGGCTCGGGCGAGGTCGGCCGTGATCATCACGCGCTTCCGCGAGAAGCGGTCGGCGATCGTCGCGAGGAGCGGGGCGAGCACCGCGGCGGGGATCAGGCGGAGCACCCAGACGAGGCCGACGGCCGCGGCGCCACCCTGGTCGTACGCGTAGACCGAGAGGGCGACGACGTACGACCAGTGCCCGATCACCGATCCGAGCCACGCGAGCTGGAGTCGGCGGAGGTCGGGGTTGCGGAACGAGCGCCCGAGTGCCGTGCCGGCCTCGACAGCGCGGCCGCGGAACCCGCTCATCGCCTGGGTTTCAGTAGCATCGGTTGCACAGGACACCACATTCGAGGGAAGATTTCACCTATTCGCCGCGTCATGTGCGAGAAGGCCCCGTTCCGGGGGGCGGCGAGAAAGGAGTGAGGAATGTCCGATCAGGAGCGCGAGCGGTTCGAGCAGGATCCCGAGAAGGTCGCTGACCGGGTCGCAGACCGGGTCGCCGAGGACTCAGCCGATTTCGAGGGTCATCGGATGGAGGAGAAGGTCGCGGACAAGGTCGCCGACAAGTGGGTCGACAAGGTCTCCGACGTCTGATTCGAGCCGTACCGAACGTCGTCGACGGGCGCCCCCCGGGCGCCCCTC